>JANOAM010000449.1:0-2124 GCA_031411215.1 Betaproteobacteria bacterium | reverse complement strand
CGCTGGACCGGCGCATTCTTCAGGCGCTGCAGGCCAACGGCCGCGCCACCTATGACGAAGTCGCCGCCGGCATCGGCCTGTCGGCCAGCGCCACGCTGCGCCGCGTCAAGCGGCTGGAAGAGGCGGGTGTCATCACCGGTTACGCCGCGCTGGTGGCGCCGGAGAAGGTTGGACTGGGCCTTACGGCCTACATCAATGTGCGCCTGGCCAAGGCCAGCGACAAGCGCAGCCCCACGGAAGCCTTCAGCGCGGCCGTGCAGTCCTGGCCCGAGGTGGTGGAATGCGCCGCGCTGACCGGCGAGATGGACTTCCTGCTGCGTGTGCTGGTGCGCGACATGGCGCACTACAGCGCCTTCATCATGGACACGCTGCTCAAGCACCCGGCGGTGCTGGACTGCAAGACCAGCTTCATGATGCGCCGCCTGAAAGGCACAACGGCCGTGCCGGTGTAGCCCGGCACGGTCGTTGTCCGTGTCACGCGACGATCAGAGCGGCGCGGTGCGCATGATCTGCGTCGGCGTCGGCGCCGGCCAGCCGGCTTCCTTGCCCACGCGCACCATCATCTCGTTGGTGTCGAAGTAGACCTGCCAGTAGTGGTCGGTGTGGCAGTACGGGCGCACGGCGATCACGGTGCCGACCAGGTTGATGTCCAGCAGGTTCACTTCCGGTGCCGGATTGGCCACCACGTTGGGGATCTTGGCCAGTTCCGCCTTGAAGCGTGCGATGGCGTCCAGCGCGTCCACGCCGCCGGCCAGCTGCGCCGTGCGTTCCACACGCCGCGCCGGGCGTGCGGAGAAGTTCAGCACCGTGTCGCTGAAGACCTTGCCATTGCCCACCAGCGTGTGCACGTTGTCGGGCGTGATGATGGTGGTGCCGAACAGACCCAGTTCGTGCACGGTGCCGACCAGGCCGCCGATCTGCACGAAGTCACCCACCTTGAACGGCCGCAGCACCAGCATGAAGGCGCCGGCAGCGAAGTTGCCCAGCATGCCGCTCCAGGCCGCGCCTATGGCCACACCCGCGCCGGCCAGCATGGCCGCGAAGCTGGTGGTCTGGATGCCGAAGTAGCCCAGGATGCCCAGCACCAAGGCGATGTTCAGCGACACCGCGACGATGGAGCCCAGGTACTTGGTCAACGTGGGGTCCACGTTGTTGCGGTTCATGCCCGCCTGGATGACCGAGATGACGCGGCCGATGAGCCAGCGGCCGACGATCCAGAACGCGATCGCCGCAAGAATCTTGATGGCCAGTTCCGTGACCGTGGTGCTCAGGAAAGTCTGGATGCTGTGCATGTCCATGCCGGGTCCTCCGATGTTGTCTTGGCGCTCTGCCGGCCCGTGCGCGGCCTGGTTGGCGAAGAACTATTGCACAGGGCTGTGCAACGCCATCAGCGGAAAGTATGGGCAGGCCTCGGTCCGCGCTCAGTCGTCGCTGTCGATTTCCAACAGCAGGCGCCCGGCAGAGTCTGGGGACAGCTGCAGCAGTTCGGCGACGGCTTGCACATCGTCCGGCAGCGCGGCGTTGTCCCAGCCGTCGGCACTGTGCCGCGCGACGCGGATGGCCAGCAGCACGTTGCGCAGCTGTGTGGTCATCTGCTGCGCGTGGTCGTCGGTGATGCGCACCAGCATGCTGGGCAGGCGCCAGGCCTGCATCAGTGCGTGCTGCAGGTCTACCAGCTCCACATTCAACACCGACTGCTGCGCAGCACATGTGCGCAGCGCGGCATCGGCCGACTGTGCGCCCGCGATGCGCAGCGCCAGCGACGGCGCGTGCAGCCACAACAGCAGTTCCGCGAAGTCGTGCAGCAGCGCGGCTTCGTGGATCACTGGGGCGTCGTGGTCCATGCGGTGCACGGCAAAGCCGATGGCAAAGCGCGCGGCGCGGTGGGACCGGCGCAGCACCTGGTTGAAGCCCGCAAGCGCGGCGGGCAGGCCGGCCAGTCGGTCCTCTGCCGCCTCTTGCGGGCCGAAGGCGTTGAAGAAAGGCGGGATGCCCAGCATCACCAGCGCTTCGGTCACGGTTTCGACCTCGCTGCCTTCGCGGCCGCGGCGCAGGTGCGCCACGTGGGCCAACAACTTGAGCGTCATCAGCGGGTCGGTATTGATGGTCTCGGCCAGCAGGTGC
>JANOAM010000448.1:0-12007 GCA_031411215.1 Betaproteobacteria bacterium | reverse complement strand
CGTGCCGGGTGTGCAGGCCTTGATCGAACGGCGCATCTCCCGCTTGTCGCAAGGCGCGGTGCAACTGGCGCGCTGCGCGGCCCTGGCGTCGCCGGACTTCTCCATCGAACTGGCCGCCCATGTGCTGAGCCTGCGCACCATAGACCTCGCCGACCCCTGGGCCGAACTGGACGCGGCGCAGGTGCTGGTGGACGGCGCCTTTGCCCACGACCTGATCTTTGAAGCCGCGCGGGCTTCCGTGCCGGGCCCGGTCGCGCGGCAGTTGCACGCCGAGATCGCCACTTTCCTGGCCGCGCGCGGTGGTGAGCCCGCCCGCCTGGCCGCGCACTGGGTGCAGGCCGGCCGCTGGCCCGAAGCCGGCGCCGCGTGGTGCGAAGCGGCGGCGCGTTCGCGCCTGGCCGGGCGTGCCCTGGACGCCGCCGCGCTCTTCGGCCAGGCAGCCGACAGCCTGGACCGGGCGCGCGATGTCGACGCGCGTTTTGACGCCCTGGTGCACCGCGCCTGGCTGCTGGCCGACGAACACCACGGCAGCGAGGCCCTGGCCGCAGCCGAGCAATTGCAGGCCCTGGCGCAGGGTGAACACCAGCGGCTGCGCGCGCTGGAGGTGCAGCTGAACCTGGCGGCCAACCGCCTGGAATCGGCCGCCGTGGTGGAGCAGGGGCAGGTCGCCATCGCTTCGGCGCGCCGTCTGGCGCAGCCTGCGCTGGAGCTCAGCCTGGCCATCGTCGTGGCCGACAGCCTGTGCGACCTGCAGCGCGCCGCCGAGGCCGTGGACCTGCTGGAGCCCTATGCCGGCTGGGTGCGTGAGCACGCCGCCGAGCCTTCGTCGCCGGACTACTGGTCGGCACTGGCCCTGGCGCTGGACTACGCCAACCGGTTGCGCGACGCCATGCCAGTCTGGGAGGCGACACGTGTCAGCGCACAGCGCGCAGGCCGCGACGACATGCTGTGGAAGACCATGGCCAACGCGGCGTCCACCCTGGCCAAGATGGGCCATGTGCCACGCGCCGCCGAGCAGTACGGCCAGGCCTGCGCCCTGGCGGCCGATGCCGGTGAAGCGACCTTGCGCCTGATGCAGACACATGCCGTCTGGGCCCACCGCCTGCGCGACGTGGGGCGTTATGCCGAAGCCTTGCCGCTGTTCGAGTCCTCGCTGGCCGCGGCCACCCAGGCCGGCGCGCTGGGCGACGTCGCCGGTGTCGAACACCGACTGGCGCTGCTGTTCCAGCAACTGGGTCAGCCCGACCGTGCCCAGCACTTGCTGGCGCCCGAACGGGCCTTCATGCCGCCGCGCATGCAGACCTTGCGGCTGATGCACCGCGCCGACGTGGCGCATGAGATGGGCCGCGATGCCCTGGCCCCCATGCGCGAGGCGCTGCGGCTGTCCCCCGATCCGGAAGACATCTACCACCGCATGGCCAGCCTCTTCGCGACCCGCATCGTGCCGGCCGACGAAGGCGAGGCCATGGCCACCAGCCTGGCCGCCTGGGCCAGCGCACGCGAACGTCTGGGCCTGGCGCTGGCCGCGCATGTGCGTGCTGCCGCCTGTGCGCTGCGCCAGGGCGCGGCGTCACGCGCGCGACCGCATGCCGAAGCCGCGCTGCACCTGGCCATTGACCGCTGGCCGGACAGCTTCTACCTGCCGGAGCTGTGGCTGGTGGCCGGCCAGGTGGAAGCCGCCCAGGGCCACACCGACCGTGCCGTGGTGCAGTGGCGCCGCGGGCTGAACTGGGTGAGCGACGTGGCCCAGGTGCCGGAGCCGTTCCGCGACAGCTTCCTGCAGCGCAACCCGGTCAACCGCGAACTGCTGCGCCAGCTGGGCGCGCACGGCGCTTGATGGGCGCTTGAGCCACGCGTTTCAGTCAAGCCCCAGGAAGGCCGCCATGCGACCGAGCTCGTCGTCCAACGCGCGGCGGTAGGCGGCGTCGCGTGGCGGCTTGCCGCTGACGTAGCCCAGGTCAGGCACCAGGGCGCCTTCCTTCACCGCCAGGTTGCCCCAGCCTATGACCTGGCCACGCCACAGGAGCGGCAGTGCGTAGTAGCCGCGCACACGCTTGGGCGCCGGGGTGTAGGCCTCGAAGCGGTAGGCCCAGCCCCAGAAGGCTTCAAAACGGCGGCGGTCCCAGACCACGGGGTCGAATGGAGCCAGCAGGCGCACCTCGTCGTCGACGGTGTGGCGCTTGCTGGCCGGGTTCTCGTCCACCGGCCAGTACCAGTTGATGCCGTCCACCTGGGCTGAGGGCAGGCGTGCCTTGGCGCGCGCCAGCGCCGCGCCACGCCGTTCACGCCACTGGGGCACACCGCCGCCGCACAGGTGGCTGATCAGCTCCGACAGGCTGCGTTCGGGCAGCGGCGCGTACTTGTGGACCACCACGTCCACCAGCGCGTCATGCGCGGTGTGGATGTCGGCCGGCGCGGGTGTGGCCTCGCGTGCGGCGTACAGGCGTATGCCAGCTTCACGCCGCGCAATGCGCAGCAGACCGCGGTAGTGCATGCCGTCCAGCAACTGCGTGCTGGCGTTGCTGCTGCCACCGAACCAGTTCTTCGTCTTGCCGTGGTCGAAGGCGCCGTCCACATCGCGCGGGTGCACCACACCTTGGGCGCGTACAAAGTCCAACACGGCCTGGGCCTGCGCCCAGCGGGCTTTGGGCCACACGGTGCGTGGTGAACGCGGGTGCATCAGCGCCTGCAAGTCGCGCGGCACGAAGCCGTAGTTGACGAAGAAATCCTCTTCGATGGGCAGCTGGGGGTAGCGGCGTTCCAGCTCACCGGCGCGGTAGTCCTTGACGCGGTGGCGCAGCGTCAGGTCCTGCGCGCGGGCCGGCGCGCGTATGGGGTCGGCCTGCACAAAACCCAGCCTGGCGATGGCACGCGGCAGCGTGGTGGGCTTGAAGAGGCTGCGGGCCAGGGCGTGGCGCAGCAGGTGGTCCAGCGTGACGTTCATCGGCGGATGATGCCGCAGCAGAAACCGCAAAGGCCAGTCGGCGCAAGGTCCGTTGGATAACGCCGCGCTAACGCACCGGTCTCTAAGGTGCTTGCAGTCCCACCCTTGGAGCCTGCGATGAGCACCCCCTTTCTGCCCACCTTCCGGAGCCGCGCAATGGCCCTGGCCGCCGCGTTGATGCTCGCTGCCTGCGGTGGTGGCGGCAGCGACACACCGGCGCCCGCCACGCACACCGTCAGCCTGCGCATCGACAGCAACCTGGCCACCGGCGAGACCTTCAGCTTCGGCCTGGATGCGCAGACGCTCAACGTCACCGCCAGCGCCACGGCCGTGGCTTTTGCGCAGGCCGTCGGTGAAGGCAGCAGCTACACCGTCAGCCAGACGGCCGGCCCGCGCACGTGCACGCTGTCGGCCAACCGCACCGGGACCCTGGGCACGGCCAACGTGTTGGTCACGGCCGACTGCGGCACACCCGTGGGCAGCAGCAGCCTGACGGGTGAACTGAGGGGCGCCGTGGGCACGCAGGTGACGCTGCGGGTCAACGGCGGCGGCGACCTGGCCACCACGGTGGCACGGTCCACCGGCAACACCGATGTCTACGACGCCAAGGCTTTCAGCTTTGCCACGCCGCTGCTGAACGGCACAGCCTACGCCGTGACCCTGGCCGCCAGCCCGGCCGGCCAGACCTGCTCGGTCTACAAGGGCGCCAGCGGCACGATGCCGGTCAGCGCCACGGCCGTGAAGGCAGGCTGCGAATTCACCTACGACCACGTCAGCCGCAGCACCGACAGCAGCATCAAGGCCACCCGCGTGGAAGCCTTCCTGCCGGCCATTGGCGGCGCCGTCGGCCCGGTGGGCGCGACCACCCAAGGCTACGGCGAAGGCCGCTTCGTCGCCTTCGTCTCCAACGCCACGGGCCTGAGCCCCAACGGCCAGCGCCAGGTCTTCTGGCGTGACCGCTTGACCGGCGAAACGAAACTGATCAGCACCGACGCGTCCGGCACCGCCGGCAACGGCGGCAGCGACCGGCCGGCCATTTCAGCCGACGGCCTGGTGGTGGTCTTCGAGTCCGACGCCAGCAGCCTGGTGGCGGGTGACAGCAACGGCAGCACCGACATCTTCGTCTGGTCCGCACTCAGCCCGAGTCCCGGTGTGCAGCGCATCAGCGTCGGTGCGGGTGGCGTGCAGGCCAATGCCGCCAGCCACTGGGCGGTGGTGTCGGGTGACGGCAGCGTGGTGGCCTTTGCCAGCGGCGCCAGCAACCTGTCGGCCACCAGCACCGGCATCAGCGGCACCAACGTCTACCGGCGCAAGCTGAGCGATGCCAGCAACACGCTGGTCAGCGTGGACACCACGGGCGTGGGCACGGGTGGTGACGTGCCGGCGATATCAGAAGACGGCAACCGCATCGCCTTCTGGTCCATCAGCGCGCAGATCGTGGCCGGTGACAGCAACGGCCTGTGGGACATCTTCGTCTACCAGCACGACACCGGCACACGCCGCCGCGTCAGCCTGCGCGCCGATGGTGGTGAACGCAACCAGGGCGCCGACAGCAGCAGCCGCATCGTCTGGCCCGCCATCTCCGGCAACGGGCGCTTCGTGGCCTACGCCACCACGTCCACCAATGTGGTGGCGGGCGACACCAACGCCACGCAGGACATCTTCGTGGTGGACCTGGACGGCAGCTTGAGCGTGCGCCGTGCCAGCGTGGGTGCGGCTTCCGTGCAGGGCAATGGCGACAGTCCGGCGGGCCAGGGTGAGCGTGTGGCGCTGTCCTACGACGGCACGTGGATGGCTTTCACCAGCACGTCCGCCAACTTCGGCACCACGGTGGGCAGCGGCGCCAACGTCTTCCTGCGCAACCTCGGCACGGGCGAATTGCGGGTGCTGACCGACGCCAGCTTTGGCGCCGACATCCCGACGCTGTCGCGCAGCGCGGCCTACGTGGCCTTTGGTGCGGGTGCGCAACTGGACAGCCGCTACGCCAGCAGCGGGCTGTTTGTGCACTTCACCAACATCAGCCGCGCGTGGTGGTGGGTCGACTGAAGCGCTGCCTCACCCGGCCGCCTTCGTCGGCCGTCCAGGACACCTGAGCCACGGCGCCATTGACCAGCAGCAGTTGCGGCGGCACGTGGCCGATGTCCACGTCCACCAGCACGGGGCAGGGCAGGGCGCCCAGCGTGCTGCGCAGCGCGTCGGTGTAGCGCAGCTGTGTGGCGCCGGTGTTGTCGGGCGCTGCGCTGCGGCCCACCAGCACACCGGCCAGGCCGTCCAGCCAGCCGGCCCACTTCAGGCGGTGCAGGGCGCGCACCCAGTCCGTGGGGCTGAGGCCGGAGTTTTCCAGGTACAGGACCACACCGTCAGCTGTGTTCCGCCGGATGAAGCTGGCGCCGTCGCCGTGCACGGTGCCGACGGTGTGCATCAGCGTGTCGATGCAGCCGCCAAACAAACGGCCCTGGAAGGCCAGCGCGCCTTCGCCGTGCAGCGGCCACCAGCGGGTGGGTTCGGTCAGCGCGTAGGTCACGTCCGGGACCTGGGCGAAGTCGGTCCACTTCAGTTGCCAGTGGCTGGACTGCCGCTGTTCGAAGCTGCCGTCCATGGGTGTGGCCAGAGCCTGCATGACGCCTGAAGTGAGCGGGTCACGCTGGCCGCCCACCAGGTCCATCAGGCCGGGGCCATGGGCCGTGGCCCAGCCCAGGCGCAGAGTCAGCGGCAGCATCCAGGTGCTGGTGTCGCTGTAGCCCAGCACCCACTTGGGCTTGGCTGTGCCCAGCGCCACCCAGTCCAGGCGGTCCAGCAGTTCGATAGCCAGTTCACCGCCCCAGGGCGGGATCACCGCGTCCACGTCGTCGCGCAGCAGCGTGTGCATCAGCTCGGCGGCGCGTTCGTCGGCCGGCGCGCTGGCGCTGTGGGCTTCGCTGCGCAGGCAGTGGCCTTCCTCGACCACAAAGCCCTGTGCGCGCAAGTGGGCCAGGCACAACGCCAGCCGCGGGTGCAGCCGCGGCTCCACACCGGAGCTGGGTGCCGTGACGACGATGCGTGAGCCCGTGCGAAGCGGGGCTGGGAAGACGATGTTCATGCTGCCCATGATGCCGTCCCCAGGCCATGAAAAAAGGCGGCCGCAGCCGCCCTTCAGGCATACGCCAAAGTGCTGGGCTTACAAGCCCGCAGCAGCCTTCAGCGCCTCGACCTTGTCCGTGCGTTCCCACGTGAACTCCGGCTCTTCACGCCCGAAGTGACCATAGGCGGCGGTCTTTTCGTAGATCGGACGCAGCAAGTCCAGCATCTGGATGATGCCCTTGGGCCGCAGGTCGAAGACCTGGGCCACGATGGCCGACAGGCGTTCGTCGCTCAGCTTGCCCGTGCCTTCGGTGTAGACCGTGATGTTCATGGGCTTGGCCACGCCGATGGCGTAGGCCACCTGCACCTGGCACTGGCGTGCCAGGCCGGCGGCCACCACGTTCTTGGCCACGTAGCGCGCGGCGTAGGCGGCGGAACGGTCGACCTTGGACGGGTCCTTGCCGCTGAAGGCGCCACCGCCGTGCGGGCAGGCGCCGCCGTAGGTGTCGACGATGATCTTGCGGCCGGTCAGGCCGCAGTCACCCTGGGGGCCGCCGACGACGAAGCGTCCGGTGGGGTTGATCAGGTACTTGGTGTCTGCAGTGAGCCATTCCTTGGGCAGCACGGGCTTGATCAGCTCTTCGCGCACCGCTTCATAGAAGGCGTCGGTCATCTTGTGACCCAGGCTGTATTCCGGGGCGTGCTGGCTGGACAGGACCACCGTATCGATGGAATGGGGCTTCCCATCCACATAGCGCATCGTCACCTGGCTCTTGGCGTCCGGGCGCAGGAAGGGCATGCGGCCGTCCTTGCGCAGCTGGGCTTGGCGTTCCACCAGGCGGTGTGCGTAGTAGATGGGTGCGGGCATCAGTTCCGGCGTTTCGTCGCAGGCGTAGCCGAACATCAGGCCCTGGTCGCCGGCGCCGGTGTTCAGGTGGTCGTCGGACGCGTGGTCCACACCCTGGGCGATGTCGTTGGACTGCTTGTCGTAGCAGACCATCACCGCACAGCCCTTGTAGTCGATGCCGTATTCGGTGTTGTCGTAGCCGATGCGCTTGATGGTGTCGCGCGCGACCTGGATGTAGTCGACGTGGGCGTTGGTGGTGATCTCACCGGCCAGCACCACCAGACCGGTGTTGCACAGGGTTTCCGCGGCAACGCGGCTGCGCGGGTCCTGCTTGAAGATGGCGTCGAGGATGGCGTCCGAGATCTGGTCGGCGACCTTGTCGGGGTGGCCTTCAGAGACGGATTCGGAAGTGAAGAGGAAGTCGTTCGCCACGGGGGGCTCCTTGGTTGCTGTTGTCTGAAAAGATGACTGACTGGCGTCGTCGCTGTTCAGTTGCACTGGAGCCGCGGCGAACGCTTTAGCGGTTTTGTTGAACCGACGTGTGGCCACAACAGCGCACCTCGTCTGCCCGGCGGCGCCCGATATGCTCGGTTTCCGCAGATCGCCCCGCAAGTTGTCCTTTAACTCGGCGACGCCCTGATTCTACAAAACCATGAGCCCCTTGCTGCGCTGGCTGGCCCGCCGACCTTTGCGTCATTTGCACGCAGTGGGCGCGTTCCTGGGCTGGCTGGCTTACCTGGCGTCCCCCAGCTACCGACGGCGGCTGAAGGCCAATGCCGCCCTGGCCGGCGTCGGCCCAGCAATGCGCCGGGCTTCGGTGGGCGAGGCCGGCAAGCTGCTGATGGAGCTGCCGCGCCTGTGGCTGCGCCCGCCCGGCGAGGCCATCAACGACCCCGTGCATTGGGAGGGCGCGGAGTTCGTGCAGCAGGCGCTGGACGCCGGCAAGGGCCTGGTGCTGCTCACACCGCACCTGGGCAGCTTCGAAGTGGCGGCGCAGGCCTACGCCGAACGGTTCGGCGCGCAACAGCCCATCTCCGTGCTCTACCGCCCGGCACGCCAGGCCTGGCTGCGTGAACTGGAAGAGACCGCGCGCGCCAGGCCCCACCTGGCCACGGCACCGGCCAACCTGGCCGGTGTGCGCCAGCTGATGCGTGCGCTGCGCCAGGGCCAGACCCTGGGCATGCTGCCGGACCAGGTGCCGCCCCAGGGGCTGGGCGTGTGGGCGCCCTTCTTTGGCGAAACGGCCTACACCATGACGCTGGCGCCCAAGCTGGCGCAGCAGTCCGGTGCGGCTGTGCTCACCATCTTTGCCGAAAGGCTGCCCAAGGGCGGTGGCTACGCCGTGCGCGTGGCTCCGCTGACGGACCCGATGCCGCCGCGCGAAGGCCTCAGCGAAGAGGCCGCGCTCACGGCCGCCGCGGCCGCCATCAACCGCAGCATGGAAAAGCTGATCGCGCAGCAGCCGGCGCAGTACCTGTGGGGCTACCACCGCTACAAGCAGCCGCGGTCCTTTGGAAAGCCGCTAGGGGCTGCGGAGTGATCGGCAACCTGGGTGCCCACGCGCTGCTGGCCCTGGTGTGGCTGCTGCACCTGCTGCCGCTGGGCCTGCAGGCGTTTCTGGGCCGTGGGCTGGGCCTGTTGATGCATGCCCTGGCCGGCAGCCGCCGCCGCGTGGCGCTGCGCAATGTTGAACTGTGCCTGCCCGAACTGAGCGAAGTTGAACGCAAGGCCCTGGTGCGCGAGCATTTCCAGTGGCTGGCGCGCAGCTTGCTGGAACGCGCGCTGCTGTGGCACGCCAGCCCGCAGCGACTGCGCCGCCTGATCCGTGTCGAAGGCGATGTTCACCTGGCCGAACGCGAAGCCGCCGACAGCGGTCGCGCCGTGATGTGGCTGGTGCCGCACTTCCTGGCCGTGGACGTGGCCGGTGCATCGACCCAGCTGTTCCAGACACACCGCGCCTTTGACGTCTACGCGCCGCAGAGCAACGCCGTGCTGGACAAGGCCCTGCTGGAAGGCCGTGCGCGCTTTGGCGGCGCAAACTTCTTTTCGAAGAAAGAAGGCGCCCGCCCCATCGTGCGCGCCATCCGCCAGGGCTGCGCCTTCTTCAACCCCTGCGACATGGACTTTGGCCTGCGCGACGCGGCGTTTGTGCCTTTCTTCGGCCAGCAGGCGGCCACGCTGCTGGCGCCGTCGCGCCTGGCGCGCAGCATGAACATGGTGGTGCAGCCGGTGGTCGGCGAAATGCTGCCCGGTGGCCAGGGCTATGTGGTGCGCTTCCTGCCGGCCTGGACCGACTGGCCCACGGATGACCCGGTGGTTGATGCCGCGCGCATGAACCGGTTCATCGAAGAGCAGATACGCCGCTGCCCGGCGCAGTACCTGTGGGTGCACAGACGCTTCAAGACGCGGCCGCCCGGTGAGCCGTCCCTGTACTGACCAGGTCCGGTGATGGCGGACAATCACGCCATGCGTTTGAAGTTCACCAAGATGCACGGCGCCGGCAACGACTTTGTGGTGCTGGACGGCACGCAAGGCTCCTTGGAGCTGACGCCTGATCAATTGCGCCTGCTGGGCGACCGCCGCTTTGGTGTCGGCGCCGACCAGATCCTGGCCGTCGAAAAGAGCGACACACCCGGCGTGGACTTCCGCTACCGCATCTTCAACGGCGCCAGCGGCGACGAGGTCGAACACTGCGGCAACGGCGCGCGCTGCTTTGTGCGCTACGTGCACCAGCGCGGCCTCACCGACAAGCGCCGCGTGCGCGTGGAGACCGTCAACAACGTGCTGGAACTGCAACTGCGCGACGACGGCCGTGTCACGGTGGACATGAACGCGCCGGTGTTCGATCACGCCCGGCTGCCCTTCAACGCCGAAGGCCTGAAGCCGCGGGCCGAGGGCGGGTTCGAGCTGTGGCCCTTGCTGGGCGTGGAGCTTGCGGTGCTGTCCATGGGCAACCCGCACGCCGTGATGCGTGTGGCCGACGTCGACGCCGCGCCTGTCTTGCAGCTGGGCCCGCAGGTGGAGAACCACGCGCGTTTTCCGCGCAAGGTCAACGTCGGCTTCATGCAGGTGCTGTCGCCCGGCGAAGTGCGCTTGCGTGTCTTTGAACGCGACGCCGGTGAGACCCAGGCCTGCGGCACCGGCGCCTGTGCGGCCGTGGTCGCGGGCATGCGCCTGGGCTGGCTCAGCCGCGCGGTGGACGTGCACACGCGCGGCGGCCTGCTGCGCATCGAATGGCCGGCCAGTGAAGCCCACGACGCCCATGTCCTGATGACGGGCCCGGCCGTCACCGTCTTTGAAGGAGAGATCGAACTGTGAACCAGACCCCCAACCCCACCGTCGGCGTGCAAGGCATCACCGAGGCGGACATCGCCAACTACCTGGTCCACACCCCCGGTTTCTTTGATCGCCATGCCGAACTGCTGGCCAGTGTGCAGCTGACCAGCCCGCACGGCCTGCGCGCCGTATCGCTGCAGGAACGGCAGATGGAAATGCTGCGTGAGCGCATCAAGGGCATGGAAATGCGCATGGTGGAAATGATCCGCCACGGCCAGGAGAACCTGGCCATTGCGGACCGTCTGCACCGCACCACGCGGCGCCTGTTGGTCACCGCCGATGCCAGCGCGCTGCCGGCGCGGCTGGTGGACACGCTGAAACACGAATTCCTGATCCCGCAGGCCACCGTGCGCCTGTGGAACCTGGGCAATGAACACGCTGATGAGCCCTGGGCCCAAGCCGTCAGCGATGACGCCAAGAGCTTTGCGTCCAGCCTCACCGTGCCCTACTGCGGCGTCAACGCCGGCTTTGAAGCCGGGCGCTGGCTGGACGACCCCAGCACCGTGATGTCCATGGCGCTGGTGCCGCTGCGCCAGGGCGACAGCTGCTTCGGCCTGTTGGTGCTGGGCTCGCCCGACCCCACACGCTACTCGGCCGACATGGGCACGGACTTCTTGAGCCGCATCGGCGACGTGGCTGCAGCGGCCCTGTCGCGCCTGCGCCCGGCGCCCTAGGAAGCCAGCGATGACGGCCGCGCCTTCTGCCGAGGTGCAGGCCTTCCTGCAGCACCTGACGGTGAACCGGCGCCTGGCGCCACGCACGGTGGCCATGTACAGCGAGGCACTCGCGCGGCTGGAAGCCTCTGCCGCCGCCAGCCAGGTCGAGTTGCGCCACGCGCTGCCCCACCACTTGCGCAGCTGGGTGGCGCAACTGCGCACGCGCGGCCTGGCACCGCGCAGCATCGCCATCGCGCTGGCGGCCTGGCGGGGCCTGTTTCGCTGGTGGGGCCAGCAAGGTCTGGTGCCCGCCAACCCGGTGGACGGCATACGCCCACCCAAGGCGACCAAGCCGCTGCCCAAGGCCTTGTCGGTGCAGCAAGCCGTGGCGTTGGCCGAACAGCACAACGAACACACGGCACCCGAACTGGCGGCGCGCGACCACGCCATCGCTGAACTGCTCTACAGCTGTGGCCTGCGCATCGCTGAACTGACGGGCCTGGACGTGCAGGGCAGCGCTGACGCAAGGGGCTGGATCGACCTGCCCGACGCCACGGCGCATGTGCTGGGCAAGGGCAGCAAGCGCCGCAGCGTGCCGGTGGGCCGTGCAGCGCTGCAGGCGCTGCAGGACTGGCTGCCGTACCGCACACAGATGGCGACGGCAGGCGAGCCAGCCCTGTTCGTCAGCCAGCGCGGCACGCGCTTGTCCGTCAACCAACTGCGCCTGCGCCTGCAGCAGCTGGCGCAACAGGCCGGCCTGCCGACACGTGTGCACCCGCACATGCTGCGCCACAGCTACGCCAGCCACCTGCTGCAGAGCAGCGGCGACCTGCGTGCCGTGCAAGAACTGCTGGGCCACGCCAGCATCAGCACCACGCAGGTCTACACCAAGCTGGACCACCAGCACCTGGCCAAAATCTACGACGCGGCACACCCGCGGGCGCGCAGGAAGTGAAGCTCGGGCCGGCGCGGCCGCCGGGTTGGCGGCGGGGACGGGCCAGGTCACGGGGCCGCAGCACGGCAGGTCCGACACGCCAGAATCACCGCCATGAAATCCATCCGCTTGGCGCCAGGCAAGGAGCGTTCGCTGCAGCGCCGCCACCCCTGGGTGTTTGAAGGCAGCATCGCGCGCGGCCGTGCCGATGCTGGCGAGACCGTGCGCGT
>JANOAM010000447.1:0-2683 GCA_031411215.1 Betaproteobacteria bacterium | reverse complement strand
CACCTGTGTCACCCCCCGCGACCAAATGGCCCTTCAGTTTCGGCCGGATGTGGTCGAATAGGGGAACTGATCCCGCGACGATGAGCCTCCCCAACACGCCCCCGCCCGTGCCCACCCAGGCACTGTCTCAAGCCGCGCCCGGCACCCGCACGGGCTTGGCCGTGCTGCGCCTGCCCTTGCCTGCGCTGGCTGCCGGTCTCATGCTGGTCGCCGCCTTGCTGGCCGGCCTGCTGTCCTGGGGCCTGGCCCTGTGGCTGGGCACTGCAGTCTGGCTGGCGCCGCTGGCTGCGGCCTTGGGCGTGGCGGCTGCCGCGCTGCCCGCGGCACTGCTGCTGCAACGGGTGACCCGCGGTGGCGCGGCTTCGGCTGGCGCGCTGCACAGCCCGTCGGGCACCACGCGCGAACTCTTCATGGAACTGTCCGGCCGCGAATGGTCGCGTTCGCGCCGCTATGGCAGTGGCGCTGCGCTGCTGCTGGTGGACGTGGACCGTTTTGCCCGCCTGGCGGAAGCGCGCGGCGGCGCCGCGACGGACGCCGTGCTGGCCGAGATGCTGCGCCAGACCTCACCCACGCTGCGCGGTGCCGACCTGCTGACCCGTTTTTCAGATTCGCAGATGGCCGTCTTCCTGGCCCATGCCGACCCCACTGGTGCGCTGGACGTGGCGGAGCGCATGCGCGAACGCATTGAGCAGATGGAAGTGCCCTTCCACGAGGAAACGTCACCGCGCCGCTTGCGTGTGACCGTCAGCGTGGGTGTGGCGCAACTGCGCCCGGCACACCTGAACCTGCAGGCCCTGATCGACGACGCCCAAGACGCCGTTCTGGCCGCGCGTCAGGCCGGCGGCAACTGCGTGCGCGCCGCGCCGGTCGACCTGAGCCGGCTGCGCCAGAGCGGTTCCTGGCGCGACGACCATCGGGCCCGGCCGCACTGATCAACGCAGCGCCAGCGGCGCCGCGTAGCCCGTCATCTCCAGGTAGCCCAGGCCCACGCGGCGGCCTTGCGTGTCCAGCAGTTCGCTCAAGCCTTCCCAGTAGACCGAGCCCGTGCTGCCGCGGCTGTCCAGTTCCTGCGCGTCAACCAGGGCGCGGACCGTGTGGCGGCCTGCGGGCGTGTCCACGGTCCATTCCACGGGGTAGGCCGCGGCGGTGGCCGGGCTGGGCCAGCGGCGGCCGGGTGCCATGCGCACCTCGGTCGGCGCAAAGGCCCGCACCGCGCCGCCAGCCGACCTGAAGCTGCCGCCGGCCCACAGCGCGGTGCCGTCCTTGCGGCGCAGCACAAAGGCGGTGAGTGCGCTGCCATCAAAGAGGTTCATGCCCATCCAGTCCCAGCCGACGGCGTCGGGGTGCAGGATCTCGTCGCTCCATTCATGGTCCAGCCAGGCGCGGCCGGTTTGCTGCGCTGACTGCACCGTGAGTTGCACCTCGCTGTAGTAGTGGCTGGCCTGGCGTTCGTCAGGCCCTTTGCGCGACAGGCCTGCCGTGCCTTGCAGCAGCAGCGGCTGGGTGCGGGTCAGGCGCAGGTCCAGCGCAAAGCTGCGCGCTGCCACCTGGGCCCGCCAGTGCGGACCTTGGTCGCTCAGCTGCCAGTTGCCGATGGCCACGTCGCCATGGTCTTCGGCACTGCGCGCCAATGCCGCGGCGGGGTCGCCGTTCCAGCGGGTGATGCGCTGGTCGTGTTGATGCCTGGGTGTGGCGCCCAGGTGGGTGACGGCGGCATGCGCAAACAGCAGCTGGCGTGCGGCGAAGCGGCTGGGGTTGTCGCCAGCCAGGCCCGTGCGGCTGCGGAAGAAGGTGACCTGGAAGCCCTGCGTGGGTGCGCCTTCGGTGCCCAGCCAGCCGGTGGCGTACCACCACTCCGTGCGGGTGGCCAGATGCGCGCCATGGTCACGCGGGAAGGCCAGGGGCTGGGCGCGCTGCGCTGCAGGTGCTTGCGCATCGGCAGCCTGCGACGCGGCCAGCAAGCCCAGCAACCAAGCCCGGCGGCGCGGGTTCACCAGTCTTCCTTCACCGACAGCACGGCCTGGCGCGACGCCGCCTGCCGCGAGCAGACGGCCGCCGTGGCCACGCCCGCGGCCATGACAGCCGCCGCCAGCAAGGCCAGGCGGCCCTGCGGCAGCACCAGTTCCATGGTCCAGTGGAAGCTTTGTGGGTTGACCACGAAAACCAGCACCATGCTGATCGCCAAGCCCAGCAACAGCCCGGCCAGCACGCCAGCCGCCAGCCAGGCCGCCGCTTCGCCCGCGACGATGCCAACCACCTGCGCACGTGTCAGCCCCAGATGCGCCAGCAGCCCGAATTCCTTGCGCCGCGCCAGCACTTGGGCCGACAGGCTGGCCGCGATGCCCACCAGCCCGATGGTGATGGCCACCGCCTGCAGGTAGTAGGTGACGGCAAAGCTGCGGTCGAAGATGCGCAGCGACAACTGACGCAGGTCCCGGCTGGCGGAGAACTCCAGCAGGCCGGGGTCGGACAGCAAGGCCCGCAAGCCCTGTTGCACGGCGGCAGGGTCGGTGCCGGGCTGCAGCCACAGGGCCAGGTCGTTGATGCGCTTGTCGCCAGTCAGGCGCTGGTAGTCGCCCGCCGCGATGGCCACCGCGCCAAACTGCCGCACATAGTCGCGCCACACACCCAGCACGCGGGCGCGCGCGGGGCCTTGAGACAGCGGCAAGGTGACGACGCTGCC
>JANOAM010000446.1:0-7048 GCA_031411215.1 Betaproteobacteria bacterium | reverse complement strand
AAGCCGCTCGAGTTCTGAGGACGCTGCAATGATCGGTCAATACAACTACGGCACCGGCCGTCGCAAGTCGAGCGTCGCTCGCGTCTTCATCAAGAAGGGCAGCGGCCAGATCGTCATCAATGGCAAGACGGTGGACGATTATTTCGGTCGCCAGACCTCGATCATGATCGTTCGCCAGCCGCTGCTGCTGACGGGCAACAACGAGGCCTTCGACATCAAGATCAACGTGCACGGCGGCGGTGAATCCGGCCAGGCCGGCGCAGTGCGCCACGGCATCACCCGTGCGCTGATCGACTACGACGCGGCGCTCAAGCCTGATCTGAGCCGTGCCGGCTTCGTGACGCGGGACGCGCGCGAAGTCGAACGGAAGAAGGTCGGTCTGCACGGCGCGCGGCGTCGGAAGCAGTTCAGCAAGCGCTGATCCACATCCAGCAAGGCCACCCCCCGGGTGGCCTTGTGCGTTGTGGGCCTGCCCTGCGTTTTGACATGGCCATGCGCTGGAAGCTGCTTCGCAGACGGCTCTCGGTGAGCGCGCCGCGCATGATCGTGCGAAGCCACTTGCCCTGGCCACTGCGCTGGGCGGCGTTTGCGGTGATGCTGGGCTTTTCCGCCGCCATCGCCCTGTGGGCCTTCGAATTCGGCAAGGACATCGCCGGCCTGGACCGCGGCGACAAGGAAGAGCTCAGCAAGCTGCGCGCCGAAGTCGCGCAACTGCGCACCGACCACGGACGTGCGCGCCAGGTGGCCGACACGGCCGACAGCCTGCTGAAGACCGAACGTGCGACGCAGCAGCGCCTGGCCGGCCAGGTGCGGCAATTGGAGTCCGACAACCAAGCCTTGCAGGCGGACGTCAATTTCTACCAGCGCCTGCTGCCCACCAACGGTGAAGGCCTGCAACTGCGTGGTCTGCAGGCCGAGGTCAAAGGACCGGGCCAGATGCGTTACCAACTGGTGGTGGTGCAGAACGGCAAGAATGCGGCCGAATTCAAGGGCCGGTACGACCTGCTGCTGCAAGGCCAGCTGGACGGCCGGCCTTGGTCACAAACCTTGCCAGGAGGCCCGCAGTCACTCTTGATACGCCAGGTGACACGGGTGGAAGGCATGATCGACCACCCGCCCGGTGCCGTGATAAAAGCGGTTCAGGTGAGGGTGCTGGACGCGCAGGGCGCCACCAAGGCCACACAGACCTTGCGCCTGTAGATGGCACCGCCAACGGAGACACTCACCATGTGGTTCAACCGGAAGAAGCCCCCACCCATCCGCAGCTTGGTCGGCGACGGCATGGCCGTTCACGGTGACATGACGTTCACTGAGGGCCTGCGCATCGACGGCCAGGTCTTCGGCGACGTGGTGGCCGATGGCGTTGGCCGCAGCATCCTGGTCATCAGCGACAATGCCCGCGTGCATGGCAGGGTGTCGGCTGCGCATGTCATCATCAATGGGGAGGTCCTTGGACCCATTGCCAGCACCGAGATGCTGGAACTGCAGCCCAAGGCCCGCGTGGTGGGCGATGTGCGCTACGAATTGCTGGAAATGCACCCGGGCGCGCTGGTCGAAGGTACCTTGAAGCCCTTGAAAAGCGCCGAAAAGCCCGCATTGAAGCTAGCAGCGTCCAACGACGCTTAGAAACCGAACCGGCCTGGAGGCCTCATGAATGCAGTCGCTGAAGTCCTGAACCCCGCCACCGAAGACATGCCCGCGCCGCTGATCTTTACCGACAGCGCCGCCGCCAAGGTGGCCGATCTGGTGGCCGAAGAAGGCAACCCGGACCTGAAGCTCCGTGTTTTTGTGCAGGGCGGCGGCTGCTCCGGGTTCCAATACGGCTTCACCTTTGACGAGGTGATCAACGAAGACGACACGCAGATGACCAAGAACGGTGTCACCCTGCTGATCGACGCCATGAGCCTGCAGTACCTGGGCGGCGCCGAGATCGACTACAAGGAAGACCTGCAGGGCGCCCAGTTCGTCATCAAGAACCCGAACGCCACCACCACCTGCGGTTGCGGTTCGTCCTTCTCGGCTTGAGGCTTCAAGCTGCGGGGTAGAGCGCGCCCAAAAGGCGTGGCCCCCGCGCCCCGGTGACTGCCGGCAGGTTGCCGGCGCGTCTTGCCACAAAGGCCTGGGCCAACCAGGCGAAGGCCAGAGCTTCCACCTGGTCGGGCGGGATGCCCACTTCCGCCGTGCTGCGCACGACCAGTGCGCTGCCGCCGCGCGCTTGCAAGCGATGCATCAGGTGCGTGTTGAATGCGCCGCCGCCGCAGACCAGCAATTCCTTGGCTTCGATCTGCAGAGCACGCAGCGCCTCCAGCGCACTTGCCGCGGTGAGTTCGGCCAACGTGGCCATGACGTCCTGAGCCGCCACTGACGACGGCACCCGGGCGTCCAGCCAGTTCGCGCCAAAGAGATCGCGCCCGGTGCTCTTGGGCGGCGGCTTGGCGAAGAACGGGTCTGCCAGCAAGGTGGCAAGCAAAGCCTGGTCGACGTGTCCACCAGCAGCCCACTGCCCACCTTTGTCCAGGCTCTCGCCCAGGTGCCGCTGCGCCCAAAGGTCCATCAGCAGGTTGCCCGGTCCAGTGTCGAAGCCGCGCACCTCGCCCGAAGCCGGCAGCAGCGTGAGGTTTCCGATGCCGCCGATATTGAGCACGGCCTTGCCGACACCGGCCTGCCCGAAGCAGGCCGCGTGAAAGGCCGGCACCAGCGGTGCGCCCTGGCCGCCAGCGGCCACGTCGCGGCTGCGCAGGTCGCAGACCACGTTGATGCCGGTGCGCTCGGCCAACAGCGCGCCGTTCATCAACTGCACGGTGTAGCCGGTGCCATCAAATTCGCCAGGCCTGTGGCGCACCGTCTGGCCGTGGGCGCCCAGCGCGGTCACAGCACCAGCTTGGAGATCAGCGTGAGTGAGCACTTGCGAAACTGCATCCGCGTACACGGCCACCAGGCCATTGGCCGCCAGGGCCGCGCGGTGGATCTCGTCGGCACCTGAACGATTGAGCGCAAGCAGTTCGTCGCGCAGCGCGGTGGGGAAGGGGCGGTGTGCGTGAGCCCGCGACAACAGGCGGCCGTGGTCTGCGGACTCCGCCAGCACGGCGTCGACACCGTCCAGCGAGGTGCCCGACATCAACCCGATGAACCAGGCCATCGGGGCACGCGTCCTATTCGACGCGGTTGCGTTGGCCGGCCATGGACTCGGCGACGCTCAGCTTGGCTTGCACGGTGCGCAGCAACTCCGCGAAGCGCGGGCGGGACGAAGCGTCCAGCGGCACGGTCTCGGAAGACTTGGCCACACGCAGCGGGTCCTGGTGCTGGCCATTGACGCGGAATTCAAAGTGCAGGTGCGGGCCGGTGCTCCAGCCCGTCGTGCCGACCGCGCCCAGACGCTGGCCCTGCTGGATGCGTTGACCCGCCTTGACGTCCTTGCGGCTCAGATGGGCGTACAGCGTGCTCTTGGCGTTGCCATGGCTGACGACGACCACGTTGCCGTAGCCGTTCTGCCAGCCGGCAAATTCCACGATGCCGTCGCCCACGGCGCGCACCGGCGTGCCGGTGGGCGCGCCGTAGTCCACGCCCAGGTGGGCGCGCCACTTCTGCATCAGCGGGTGGAAGCGCATCGCGAAACCGGACGTCACACGCGAGAACTCCATCGGGCTGGCCAGGAAGACGCGGCGCTTGCTGCGGCCGCCGACGTCGAAATACGAGCCGCGGCTGTCGCCCTGCGCAAACCACACGGCGTGGTGGGCGCGGCCGTTGTTGACGAATTCGGCGGCCAGCACACGGCCGGCGCCTTCGTTCCAGACCACCGGCTCGCCGTCGGCCGTGAGCGATTCGTAGACGATGCTGAAGGTGTCGCCCTTGCGCAGTTCGCGGTGGAAGTCAATGTCTGTCGAGAACAAGTCGGCCAGCTGCGCGGCCACGGCGTCGGGGATGCCCGATTCGTCAGTCGCGGCGAACAGCGTGTTGCGTATGGTGCCGCTGGCCAGGCGTGTCTGCGCGCCATAGCGTGCCTGGCCGGAGGCCGACACCAGGCGGCCACCTTCGCCGCGGAACACGGCCACGCGGCTGAAGTGCGTGGCGGCCTGCTCGGCCAGTTCCGACGGGAATCGGGCGGTCAGTTCTTGCAGCGTGCCGTCGGCGCTGGTGCGCGCCTGCACCATCTTGCCGCCGCGACCAGACAGCAGCTTGCGTGCTTGGTAGTCGGTGCGGATGAAGAGGGCGGCGGCCGGGTCGCGCACGCCCAGGCGTGCCAGCAGCGATTAAGCGGTGTCGGTGGCGCGGGTGATCTCGTTGCGGGTGAGCGGCGTTTCCAACGTGGCCAGCGCGTCCAGCTGCGACTGCAGGCCTTGCGGCTGCAGCGTTTCCGTCACCAGGCGCTGTGGTAGCAAAGCCGCGTCCGGCACCAACGGCGCCACGGCAACGGCCGTGATGGCGGTACCGCCCAACACTGCGACAAGGCTCAGGACCAGCCCGAAACGGTGGTGGCGGCCGAACTGCTCGACTTGTTTGGCGGTGGGAATCTGTGGCAAGGGCACGGGTACTCGGGTCGGTGAAGCAGGCAGCGAACGCAAGGCTGACGGGACAGCCGCATGCACAGGGCGTGCCATGCGGGTGGAGAGACTCGGTTGGTGCCCCTTACCAAGTGGGACGACAGAGGCCGGGCCCAGGTGCGGAGCGACCCGTCCACTAGAATTCGGCGTTTGCGCAGCGGGCCGCGCCTGCTGTGAAACCCCTGGTGGAAGGGTGTCCGAAGTATAGCGAAGCGGCCGCTCCGAACCCACTACAAGACCCCCAATGCTGAAACCAGACATGTCTGAACCCACCTATCCCGTGAACGACCGCGTGCGCGAAGCGCTGGCGGTGTCGTTGCGCGGTTGCGAGGAATTGATCCCGCAAGCCGAATGGGTGAAGAAGCTGGCGCGCTCTGAAGCCACGGGCCAGCCTCTGCGCATCAAGCTGGGGCTGGATCCCACGGCGCCAGACATCCATATCGGCCATACCGTGGTGTTGAACAAGATGCGCCAGCTCCAGGACCTGGGGCACACGGTGATATTTCTCATCGGCGACTTCACGTCGATGATCGGCGACCCCTCCGGCCGCAACGCCACGCGCCCGCCGCTGACACGCGAGCAGATCGAGGCCAACGCCCAGACCTACTACCGCCAGGCCAGCTTGGTGCTGGACCCGGCCAAGACCGAGATTCGCTACAACAGTGAATGGAGCGACCCACTGGGTGCACGTGGCCTGATCGAGCTGGCCGCCAAGTACACGCTGGCCCGCATGTTGGAGCGCGACGACTTCACCAAGCGCTACAAGGCCAACACGCCCATCAGCATCCACGAGCTGCTGTACCCGCTGATGCAGGGCTACGACTCGGTGGCGCTGAAGTCCGACCTGGAGCTGGGCGGCACCGACCAGAAGTTCAACCTCCTGGTGGGCCGCGCACTGCAAAGCGAATACGGCCAGGAGCCGCAGTGCATCCTGACCATGCCGCTGCTGGAGGGGCTGGACGGCATCGAGAAGATGTCCAAGAGCAAGCACAACTACATCGGCATCACCGACGACGCCAACACCATGTTCGCCAAGTGCCTGAGCATCAGCGACGTGCAGATGTGGAAGTGGTTCACGCTGCTGTCCTTCCGACCCGAAGCCGAGATCGCGCAGTTGAAGAAGGACATCGAAGGCGGCCGCAACCCCAAGGACGCCAAGGTGCAGCTGGCCAAGGAGATCACCGCACGCTTCCACAACAAGGCCGCGGCCGATGCAGCGGAAGAAGACTTCCAGCGCCGTGCGCAAGGTGGCGTGCCGGACGAGATCCCCGAAGTCACGCTCACGGGCGCACCGTTGGGTGTGGGCGCGTTGCTCAAGGGCGCGGGCCTGGTGCCCAGCACCAGCGAAGGCCTGCGTTTGGTGGAACAAGGCGGCGTGCGGATCGACGGCGGCGTGGTCAGCGACAAGGGTCTGAAGCTGGCCGCCGGCAGCTACGTCGTGCAGGTGGGCAAGCGCAAGTTCGCGCGTGTGACCCTGGGCGCCTAGCGCACGGCGGCGGACCATGCAGGTCAGCGCCTACCTGAAGGTCTCCATCGCGGTGGCGGTATGCACCATCGTGCTGAAGGCCAGCGCCTGGTGGGTCAGCGGCAGTGTGAGCCTGCTGTCCGACGCGTTGGAGTCGCTGGTCAACCTGGCCGGTGCGATGTTTGCGCTGCTGATGGTGACCATTGCCGCGCGTCCGCCGGACGATGGCCACCCCTATGGCCACCACAAGGCCGAGTACTTCAGCAGCGGCTTTGAAGGCGTGCTGATCTTTGCGGCAGCGGCCGCGATCATCTGGGAAGCGGGCCACCGGCTGTTTGACCCCCAGCCCATCAGCCAGATCGGCTGGGGCATCGCGCTGTCGGTGGTCAGTTCCGCGATGAACGGCGTGCTGGCCTGGTCCATGTTGCGCAAGGCGAAAGAGGCACGCTCCATGGCGCTGGAAGCCGACGCGCGCCACCTCTACACGGATGTGTGGACCAGCGCCGGTGTGGTGGCCGGCCTGCTGGGTGTGCTCGGCACGGGCTGGCTGTGGCTGGACCCGGTCATCGCCATGCTGGTGGCGCTGAACATCCTGCGCGAAGGCTGGTCCTTGACGCGCCGTTCGGCCGACGGCCTGATGGACCAGGCGCTGGAACCCGATGCGCGCGCTGAGATCGACAAGGTGCTGGGCGGTTTCCGCCACCACGCGATCCGCTTCGACCACGTGACGACACGCCGTGCCGGCCAGCGGCGTTTTGTCGACATGCACATGCACATGCCCGCGGGCTGGACGTTGGGCCGCGCGGCGGCCGTGCGCACCAGCGTCGAACAGGCCTTGATGAGTGCGGTGCCGGGCCTGCGCGCGACCATCCAGCTGCTGCCGCTCGACGTGGAAGCGCACTTCGACGACCCGAAAGACCTGTTGTGATGGATCTGCTGTGATCGCACTGGTCCAGCGGGTCAGCTCGGCCCGTGTGGACGTGGCCGGCCGCACCACCGGCGCCATCGGCCGCGGCCTGCTGGTACTGGTCTGCGCCGAGCC
>JANOAM010000445.1:0-3347 GCA_031411215.1 Betaproteobacteria bacterium | reverse complement strand
GGGCCGCCGAGGCCGCCAAGGCCCCCAGGGCCAGGATCGCGAGGCTGACGCGCCGCAGCGCGAAAGAGGGGTGGTTCATGCGGAAAGCGTCCTTGTTGCAGAGGGGGCCGGTTCGGGCTCAGAGCGCACGGCCATGAGCCGCACAGCGTGAGTCTGCGGCGCACTCTAGGCAGCAGCCTGCGGCTTGCCTACGGGGTCAGGGCCGGTCGGTCGCAGTTTGAAAAGTCGACGTCGCTTTTGACCCAGGTCGGTGTGAACAGGGTGGGGTGTTCGATGCCAAGATCGCGGCCCATGAAGGTCTGCCTGCACTCTGCTTGCGCGGCGGCGCGTGGCGCACTGGCCGCCGCGGCCCTGGTCTTGTGGTGCCTGTCCGCCGCGGCGGTGGGTGGCATCAGCGTGTCGATAGGCGGCGCCCTGCGTGACGACAACCACGCCGTCTGGCAGCGCCTGGTGGACCTGGCTGGCGGCCCCGGCGCGCGCTATGTGGTGCTGGCCACGGCCTCGGGCAACCCCGAGGCGACGGCAGCCGCCATCGTGGCCAACCTGCAGCGCCACGGCGCGGTGGCTGAAGTGCTGCCGGTGGCGCCCATGCTGCCCGGCATCGACCTGGCCGCGGCGGTGCGCGACCCGCGCTGGGTCGACAAGGTGCGTGCTGCGCGCGGTGTGTTTTTCAGCGGCGGCGCGCAGGCGCGGCTGGTCGACACGCTGCAGCCGGGCGGCCAGGCGACGCCGCTGCTGCAGGCCATCCGCGACCTGTTCAATGCCGGTGGCGTGGTGGCCGGCACCAGTTCAGGCGCTGCGGTGATGAGCGCGACCATGTTCCGCGACGCACCCGATGTGCTGGCCGCGCTGCAGCAGCCGCTGCGCGACGGTGCAGAAGTGGACCGCGGCTTCGCCTTCCTGCCCGCGGGTGTGGTGGTGGACCAGCACTTCGTCAAGCGCGGCCGCATCGGGCGGCTGCTGCCGCTGATGTCCAGCCGCGGCCTGACTTTGGGGCTGGGTGTGGAAGAGGATTCGGCAGCGGTGGTGCAGGGCACGCAGGTGGAGGTGATCGGCGCGCGCGGCCTGGTGGTGGTGGACCTGGCGCAGGCGCGCAGCTCGGGCGCGCAGACCCCGTTCACGGTGCAGAACGCGCGGCTGCATTGGTTGCAGGCGGGCGACCGCTACGACCTGGCCACGCGCCAGGTGCAGGCTGCCGGCCGGCCGATGACGACACCCTCTTCCCCTTCCAACGAAGCGGCCTTCTATGCCGACATGCTGGCCGAGGGCACGCTGGTGACTGCCATGACACGCCTGGCCGAAGGTGCCCCGCAAGAAGCACTGGGCCTGGCCTTCGCACCTGGGCAGGAGCTGGGTTTCGAGTGGCGCTTGAGCAAGACCGGCGACACCGCCGCCTGGGACACCGACCGCGGCCCCAGCGTGGCCCACTTGCGGCTGGACGTGCGCCCGGTGCGCATGGCCAGCCCGCTGTACACCGCCCGACCTCCACCATGAGCCTGAACACGCCGCTGCGCGTGGGCTTCTTGCTGCTGCCGCGCGCGGCCCTGATGAGCCTGGCAGGCCCGATGGACGCGCTGCATGCCGCCAATCAACTGCTCGGCGGTCCGCCCGGTGCGCCGCCGCCCTACACGCTGCTCACCCTGACGCTGGACGGCCAGCCCGCCCGCAGCGCAAGCGGCAGCACCCTGCAGCCTTCGGGTGGCCTGCCGCTGCTGCCGACGCTGGACGCGGTCTTCATCGTCAGCGACCACCCGCTGCCCGACGCCACGCGCGACAGCCACGCCGCGCTGCACGCCGCCTTGCGCGAACGCGCCGCGGCGGGTGCCACGCTGGGTGGCATCGGCACCGGCGCAGCAGTGCTGGCGCAGGCCGGGCTGCTGGCCGGGCACCGCGCCACACTGCATTGGGCCCATGCCCCGCAACTGGCTGAACAGCACGCACAGGTGGTGGTGTCCAGCAAGCTGTACGAGATCGACCGCGGCCGCCTCAGCTGCGCCGGCGGCACGGCCAGCCTGGACCTCTTCATCGCCTGGCTGGGCCAGCGCCACGGCGAGCGCATGGCGCAGGACCTGCTGGCTCACTTCGGCCTGGAGCGCTTGCGTCCGCGCGACGAAGACCAGCGTGCACCCATCGTCGCGCGCACGGGCCACGGCGCGCCCAAGCTCACCGAAGCCGTGGCCTTGATGGAAGCCAACCTGGACGAACCCCTGCCCACCGACGACATCGCGCGCCTGGTGGGCGTGTCGCGCCGGCAACTGGAGCGCCTGTTCAAGCAGCACCTGGACGAGCTGCCCTCGCGCTACTACGCCCGCCTGCGCCTCACGCGTGCGCGGCGGCTGCTGCAGCAGACCAGCCAGTCGATCCTGCAGATCGGACTGGCCTGCGGCTTCGCGTCCGGATCGCATTTCAGCAACGCCTACCGCGCGCACTTCGGCCACACGCCGCGCGACGAACGCAGCCAGCGCGCCGCCGCCTGGCGCCACCAGCATCAGGAGCCCTGACACATGAACCCCAGCGACTTGCTGTTCCGCGCCGCCACGCCGGCCGACCTGCCGGCCTTCGAGCGCTTTGCCGCGGCCAGCGCCATCGGCATCACCACCCTGCCGGCCGACCCGGCCAAGCTCGCCGACCGTCTGGCGCGTTCGGCCCAGGCCTTCGCCAGCGGCGACGACAGCAGCGGCGAAGAGATCTACCTCTTCGTGCTGGAGCACCAGGGCCGCGTCGTTGGCAGCAGCGGCATCGCGGCCAGTGCCGGATTCGCGGACCGCTTCTACAGCTACCGCAATGAAATGGTGGTACACACCAGCGCCGCCTTGAACGCCCGCAACCGCATCCACACCCTGCACCTGTGCCACGACCTCACGGGCCACACGCTCTTGACCTCCTTCTTCATCGAACCCGACTACGCCGAATCCGTGGCGCCACAGCTGCTCAGCCGTGCGCGCTTGCTCTTCATCGCGGAATTCGCCGACCGCTTCAGCGACCGCATTGCCGCCGAAAGCCCGGGCCTGGCTGACGAGCAGGGCCGCTGCCCCTTCTGGGACGCCGTGGGCCGGCGCTTCTTCGCCATGGACTACCCGCAGGTCGAGCAGATCACCGGCGGCCGCAGCAAGGCCTTCATCGCCGAGCTGATGCCGCAGAGCCCCATCTACGTGCCGCTGCTGCCCGAGGCCGCGCAGTGGGCCATCGGCCAGCTCCACCCCGAAGGCGAGCTGCCGTTTTCCATCCTCATGGACGAGGGCTTCGACACCGAGACCTACATCGACATCTTCGACGGCGGCGCCACGGTGGACGCCCGCGTGGCCATGCTGCGCACGGTGGCGCAGTCGCGGCGGCTGTCGGCCGAT
>JANOAM010000444.1:0-9346 GCA_031411215.1 Betaproteobacteria bacterium | reverse complement strand
TGCGCGCGGGTACCTTGAAGCCGGGCCAGCAACTGGCGCTGGGCGCATTCCCCACGCTGCCGGGTGCCAAGAACAGCGGTCTCTTCGGCCGCCCCACGTTGATGTACGCCGTGGGCCGCAACAGCCGCCAGCCGGAGTGGGCGGCGCGTTTCATCAACTTCCTGTTGACCGACGCCGACGCGGGCAAGGCGCTGGGCCGCACCCGCGGCGCGCCCGCGGCGCGCGACCCGCTGGCCGCACTGCTGCAAGCCAAACAACTGCCGCCGCTGGAAATGCAGGCGCACCAGTTCATCCAGAAGCTGAAGAGCGAAGGCCGCATCACTTTGCCCGCGCCGCTGTTCGAACACGCCCGCCTGCACAAGTTCATGCGCGAGGTCTTCGAGACCGTGGCCTACGGCAAGGCCAATGACGCCGAAGCCGGCGACCGGCTGATCAAGGAAGGCAACGCGCTGCTCAAGCGCATCCAGTGAAGTCCATTACTTTCGCAAGCCCCGGTCCAAGCACATGTCCAAGAACACGCTACGCCAATTCAACTTCACCACCCAGCAGGACCCGGACACCGGCGCACGCGTCACCCGCCTGACGCCGCCGGACGTCACCTGCCACCGCAACTACTTCTATCAAAAGTGCTTCACCAACGACGGCAGCAAGCTGATCTTCGCCGGTGAGTTCGGCCCTGCACCGAGCCCGAACTGGAACTACCACCTGCTGGACCTGGCGTCGCAAACCGCGGTGCAACTCACCGAGGGCGAAG
Organism: Betaproteobacteria bacterium; assembly: GCA_031411215.1. Taxonomy (GTDB): domain Bacteria; phylum Pseudomonadota; class Gammaproteobacteria; order Burkholderiales; family Burkholderiaceae_C; genus Rubrivivax. The sequence continues at coordinate 8,592 of JANOAM010000444.1, read as the reverse complement.
GCGAAAACACCTTCGGCGGCTTCATGAGCCCCGATGACAAGCACCTCTACTTCGTGCGCGCCGAACGCCGGCTGATCCGCCTGGACCTGGCCACGCTGAAGGAAGACGTCGCCTACACCGTGCCGCAGGGCTGGGTGGGCTACGGCACCTGGGTGGCCAACAGCGCCTGCACGAAGATGGTGGGCATCGAGATCGCGGCGGCCGACTGGTTCCCGTTGTCGGACTGGCGCAAGTTCGACGAGATGTTCCACAAGAAGCCGCTGTGCCGTTTGTTCAGTATCGATCTGGCCACGGGGCAACGCACCGTCATCCTGGAACAGAAGGGCTGGCTGGGGCACCCGCAGTACCGGCCGTTCGACGACGCCACCGTGGCCTATTGCCACGAAGGCCCGCACGACCTGATCGACGCGCGCATGTGGTTCATCAACGAAGACGGCAGCAACCGCCGCTGCGCCAAGGAACACCTGAATGGCGAAAGCTGCACGCACGAGTTCTGGGTGCCTGACGGGTCGGCCATGATCTACGTCAGCTACCAGAAGGGCCAGCCCGAACGCTGGATCCGCTCGCTGGACCCGGTGACGCTGGCCGACAAGCCGCTAACCGAGATGCCGCCCTGCAGCCACCTGATGAGCAACCAGGACGGCACGCTGCTCGTCGGTGACGGCTGCGGCCAGGCCGCCGATGCGGCCAGCGGATCGGCCAACGAGATGTTGAAAGGCGACCCTTTCCTGCACCTTTTCGATCTGAAGACCGGCAAGACAAGACCCATCGCCCACCACGACAGCAGCTGGGGCGTCTACAAGGCCAGCCGCCAGGTCACGCATCCGCACCCGTCCTTCACGCCGGACGAAAGGGCCGTGCTGTTCAGCGCCGACGGTGACCGCGAGCCGGGTCTCTACCTGGCTGAGCTGGTGGGTTGATGAGAAGCGCGGCCGCCCGCGCCGGACTGGCCGGCCTGGCCTGGCTGCTGCAGGCCTGCGTGCAAGCACCGCCGGCCGCCAACCCGGCGCCCGACAGCGCGACTGCCGCGGCCGTGGCATTGATCGGCAACGTGCAGGGCAACACGGCGCAGGACATCCCGCCGGACCAGGTCCGCCCGGCGTCCGGTGAACGTCCGCAACTGGACGCCGCCGCGGCGGCCCGTAGGGACGTGGCGGACTATCTGGCCCAGGGCGCCAGCCCTTGGACACCGCAGCCGCTGGCCCAGTGGGCCCGGCTCGCCGACTTCACGGTGGCACAGGACGGCAGCGGCAGCCACCGCAACCTGCAGGCCGCCATAGACGCCGTGCCGCAGCGCAACGCCAACCCGGCCCGCGTGGTCATCCATCTGAAGCCCGGCGTGTACCGCGAGCGTGTCTGCGTGCCCGCGGGCAAGGCGCCCATCACGGTGCTGGGCGATGCGTCCGACCCCAGCGCGGCCATCGTCATCGGCGGTGCGTATGGCGGCCAGGCCAAGCGCGCGGGCATCGACGCCGCCCATCCCTGCCAGCCCGACCTGGCGCTGCCCATCATGGGCACGCTGGGCAGCGCCACCCTGGTCGTCGCCGCCGACGATTTCCAGGCGGCGCACCTGACCGTGGCCAACGACGCCTTGGAGCAGGTGCGGCTGGGTGTGGCTTACCCGGCCGGTGCCAGCGAAAGCGGCGGCGCGCAAGGTGTCGCCCTCACCGTGCAGGCCGACCGCGTGCAGTTGGAACAGGTGCGGTTGGTCGGCCACCAGGACACGCTGCACGTGCGCCGCCCCAGGCCGGGCGGGTCGGCGCGGGTCTACATCCACCAGAGCCTGATCGCGGGTGACGTCGACTTCATCTTCGGCAACGCCACGCTGGTCATCAACGACAGCACCATCCTCAACCGCGGTGGCCGCCGCCGCCCGCCCAACGGCGGCCATGTGCTGGCGCCCAGCACGCCAGCCGGTGTCGCGCTGGGCTTCCTGGTCACCCGCAGCCGCTTCCTGGCCGAGCCCGGCACGCCGCTGGCCAACATCAGCCTGGGGCGTGCGTGGGACGAAGGCGTGGCGCGTGGCGCATGGCAGCCCGCGTCCGCCCCAAACCCGTCGCCCAACGGCCAGGCACTCATCCGCGACAGCTTGCTGGGCCCGCATCTGGCCCTGCAGGCGCCCTGGGCCGCATCCACGTCACGCCGGCTTTTCACGGCCAGCGGTGCGCAGGCGGCACGTTTGGCCGAGTTCAACAACACCGCGCTCACCGGCGACCCCATGGCCCGCGAAGTGCTGTCGCCCTGGAACGGCTGGGCGGCCGCCAGCGGTGGTGTCACGGGCGGTGCCGCCGCGCTGCCAGCCGACACCCACCTGGTGCGCACACGCGCCGAACTGGTCGCAGCCTTGGCGCCGCACGGACCGTCGCAAGAGAGGCCGCGCGTCGTGCAGGTGACGGGCCACATCGACCTGGCGTCCAGCGACAAGCCCGGCGACGATGGCCGGCATCTGACCGAAGCCGACTTCCGCGACCCGGTACTGGACTGGACGGCCTTCGAACGCGCCTACAACCCCGCCACCTGGGGCCGCGACGCACCCACCGGCGCGCAGGAAGACGCACGCAAACGTTCTGCCCAGCGCCAGGCCGCGCACGTGGTGCTGCGGGTGCCTTCACGCACCACGCTGGTCGGCGTGGGTGGCAAGGCTCAGATCAGCGGCGGCATGCTGCTGCTGGAAAACGTGCAGGACATCATCGTGCGCCACTTGCACCTTTCCGACGCCTACGACCACTTCCCGGTCTGGGACCCCAAGGACAACGGCCACGGCGAGTGGAATTCCGAATACGACAACCTGTCCCTGCGCAACGCGCAGCGTGTGTGGGTGGACCACTGCACCTTCGACGACGGTCAGCACCCGGACAGCGCCGAGCCCGTGCGCCTGGGCCAGCGCGTGCAGAAGCACGACGGCCTCCTGGACATCACCCGCCAGTCGGACTCTGTCACCGTGTCGTGGAACCACTTCCGCGGCCACGACAAGACCAGCCTGGTGGGCGGCGGTGACCGCGCCGTGGCCGACGAGGGGCGCTTGCGCACCAGCTTCCACCACAACCACTGGGAAGGCGTGAAGGAACGTGCGCCGCGGGTGCGTTATGGACAAGTCCACCTGTTCAACAACCTTCACACGGTGGTGGACGAAGCCGGCCACGGCTACAGCATCGGCATCGGCCTGAAGTCCCGCGTGGTGGCGCAGAACAACGTCTGGGTGGCACCGGCCAGCCTGCCGGCCAGCAAACTGACACGCTGGTGGGGCGGCACGGTGCTGCAGGACAGCGGCTCCCTGCTGAACGGCCAGCCCGTGGACCTGCTGGCCACGCTGCGCGCCGCCAACCCGGGCAAGCCACTGGCGCCTGACGTGGGCTGGCAGCCGGTCTTGTTCGAACGGCTGGACCCTGCCGCCGATGTGACCGCCCTGGTGCGCAGCGGCGCTGGTGCAGGCCGCACGGGCGCGAAAGCCGAATGAAGCCGTGTGAGACCGGACCAGCCCTGATTGAGAGCCCGTCCGGATCCGAGCACAATAGTCTTGAAACGCCAGCCCGAAGAAATCAAAACGATGGACGATGACAGTTACGACGCCCGGCAACCGGAATCGGTCGCCGCGGTCCTGAAGGTCTTTGCGATCCTGCAATCCCTGTCCGAGCGCAACGAAACCGGCATCTCGGAACTGTCCGTGCGCCTGGCCATGCCCAAGGCCACGGTCTACCGTTTCCTGCAGACCATGAAGACCCTGGGCTACGTGCGCCAGGAAGTCGACAGCGAACGCTACGGCCTGTCCATGCGGGTTTTTGAACTGGGCGCCAAGGCGCTGCAGTACCCAGACTTGGTGGAAATCTGCAAACCGCACATGCAGAGCCTGTCTGAAGCCACTGGCGAAACCGTGCACCTGGGCATGTTGATCGACAGCGAGATCATCTACGTGCACAAGGTGGACAGCCGCCACATGCTGGGCATGTACAGCCGCGTCGGCCGCCGCGCGCCGCTGCACTGCACCGCCATCGGCAAGGTGCTGCTGGCCTGGGAAACGCAGGAACGCCGGACACAGATCCTCAAGGGCTGCGACTTCAAGCGCTTCCGCGAAAAGACCATCACCACACGCGAAGACTTCGACGTGGAACTGGAACGCACGCTGGCCCAGGGTTTCGGACAGGACCGTGAAGAGTTCGACGACCACATCCGCTGCGCGGGCATCCCCATCTTCGACCGCCACAACCAGGTGGTGGCGGGCTTGAGCGTGAGCTTCCCCACCTTCCGCTACGACACCGCGCGCGAACCCGAGTTGGTGGCCGGTCTGCGCAATGCCAGCCGCGACATTTCCCGCCAGTTGGGCTGTACGGTGTTCCCGCTGGACCCGCCGGCCACCGGCCGCCGCTGAATCGCGCCGCGATCGCGGCGCAAAGCGCTGCACACTAGGGAACCGACACAAGCCCAGGACGGCAGGAGACCCACGCCATGAGACCCAACCGACTGCGCCAACTCTGGGCCGAAGACAAGGCCGCCGTCAACGGCTGGCTGGCCATCCCCAACAGCTTCAGTGCGGAAGTGATGGCCCACCAGGGCTGGGACAGCCTGACCATAGACCTTCAGCACGGTGTCATCGACTACGCCGCCCTGGTGCCCATGCTGCAGGCCATCAGCACCACCAACACCGTGCCCGTGGTGCGTGTGCCCTGGCTGGAACCGGGCATCCTGATGAAGGCGCTGGACGCCGGCGCCTACGCCGTCATCTGCCCCATGGTCAACACACGTGAAGACGCGCAGAAGCTGGTGCAGTACACCAACTACGCGCCCAAGGGCGGCCGCAGCTTCGGCCCGGTGCGTGCCACGCTGTACGGCGGCGCCGACTACCCGACGGCCGCCAACGACACGATCGTGCGCTTCGCGATGATCGAAACCGCGCAGGCGCTGGACAACCTGGACAGCATCCTCAGTGTGGAAGGCATAGACGCCATCTACATCGGTCCTTCGGACCTGTCGCTGAGCCTGGGCTGCAAGCCGGTGTTCGACGACGTGGACCCACCCGTCAAGCAGGCGATCGCCCACATCTGCGAACGCGCCAAGGCGCACGGCGTGGTGGCGGGGGTGCACAACGGCCGTGCCGACGTTGCGCGTGCGCGTGTGGACATGGGCTTCAGGTTCGTGACGCTGGGCTCGGATGCACGGCTGCTGGCCGCCGGGTCGCAGGACTTGCTGACGGCCATGCACGCGGCTGCGCCCGCAGGCGCAGGCGGCTCCGGCTACGTTTGAGCCGGGGTATCCATTCCCAGCCAGTGACTGTCGCTTCCACGGGTGTTCGCTGCGGCGGCAGGCGCGAACAATGGTTCGTCTCTGTACCCATGCCGGGAGGCGCCATGAAGAACCCCACCCTTGCCCTGCTGTCCGCTGCGGCCTTGTGCGCCACCGGCACGGCCCAGGCCAGCTTCTACACCTTCGCAGCGGCACTCAGCGGCGCGGCCGAGTCGCCCGTCAACGACTCGCTGGGCACTGGGCATACCGTGGTCACCCTGGACGACGGCGGCCACCTGCTCACCGTGCACATCGACTTCACGGGCCTCACGGGGACCACCACCGCGGCGCACGTGCACTGCTGCACCGCCGTACCGGGCGTCAGCACGGTCGGCGTGGCCACGGCCCTGCCTTCCTTCGTCGGCTTCCCGCTGGGCGTGACCAGCGGCATCTACGACCATGTCTACGACACCACGCTGGCGTCCAGTTGGGGCGCGGGGTTCATCACCGCCAACGGCGGCACGCCGCTGGGCGCGGAAGCGGCCTTCCTGGCCGGCATGCTGTCCGGCAGGGCGTACCTGAACCTGCACAGCACCTACCGCACAGGTGGTGAGATCCGTGGCTTCCTGGCTCAGGTGCCCGAGCCCGCGACGCTGGCGCTGGCGGCGCTGGGCCTGTTCGCGCTGACTGGCACGCGGCGCCGTCAACCCTAGAGCAACAGCGACGCGGCGGCTTCAGAATTTCATTCGGAGCCCGCCGCCCAGTGCCCAGGCTCGGGTGCGTGTGCTCTGCACATCCGCACGCGGCCAGAAGTGGCCGATCAGGATCTCGCCCACCAGCCAGTCCTTGTGGATCGGCTGCTCCCACTTCGCTTGCACACCGAAGTCGCTGACCGGCACACCCGTGCCTTGCAGACCGTTGAGCAGCAGTTCGAGCGACAGCAGTTGCTGGTCGCCGAACGACTGGTAGGCACCCAGGCCGCTGGTCCATTCGAACTTCTTCGAGTCCTGGGTGATGGTGACGGAATTGAGCCAGCGCAGCGCCAAGGCGGGCGAATAGGCGTGTTCGTACGACAGCACCGTGGTCGAGCCGAAGCGGTCGTCCAGCGTCCAGAACACGGTCTCGCGAAAGTCAACCAGGTTGGTCTCGTCAGGCTGCCAGGCCTGTGCGTAGCGTGCGTGTGCATAGGGTTTCAGGCCACCGCGAAAACCGATGCGGAATTGCACCGCGTCCTGCAACCGGTAGCCCAGGCCGGCAAAGAAGGACGGCACCGCACCGTTGTCGCGCCGCAAGCCCTGCTGGCGTGAGAAGGCGTCCGGCTTGTCGATGACGGCTTCGCGTGCGTCGTCCCGGCCCAGAAAGAGGTAGGCACGGTCTTCCAGGTTGGGCAACCAGAACCGGGCGTTGAAGCGCACCGTGACGTCGGGTTTTTCGTGCTGGCGTGTCAGCAGAAACACGCTCAGGCGGCCATCGGTGACCTTGCCACCTTCGGAGAAGGGCTTGTCGCCAAACCAGCTGTCGACACCGCGAGCCAGCCACTCGGTGGTCGAGCGCACGGCGATTCGGGTGGGCTCGAGAACGGGGTCAGCCGCTTCAGCCGCGGCCGCCCCTTGCTCAGCCTTGACCTCTGCCGGCCCGGCCCAAGCGGATGTGCACACGCCCACTGCCGCCAGCAGGCCCAGCCGCACACAGCAAGCCGCTGCACCCGGATGCTTCAGGGCGTCGGCAAGGCGATGGTGTGGAGCGTGCATGGATGCCGCATCGTGCACCGGACCGGGCCGCGGCGTCTGTAGGACGCGCGCCCGCAGCCTTGTCGGGCGGCGGCTGCAATGGCCTTGCGGGCGGCGCAGGCTCTGTCGTGCAACGCACAGACCTGCAGCCACCACAAAAGCAGACTGCGCAGTCGTCTGCATTCACGCAGGCGGCGCCCGCGATGAACCCAACGCTTGCCACCGCTTCCACGCCACCGGTGCCGCGCCATGCGGCGCCGGTGACCGTGCCTGCGCGCATGCTTGCGCTCATGCTGATGCTGGCGTGCATGGCCGGCTGCAGTTCACTGCCCGCGGTGGCAACGGCGGCGACAGCCCCCGCTGCATCGCAAGCCGTGCGTGTGCAGGACTCGCGCGGCCCGCTCAGCGCGGCCCGCAGCAAACAGGTGCTGGACGGCCTGCGCAGCCAGCGGCAAGACACCGACATCTTTGACCGCCACCTGGCCGTGGAAGAAGCCGTTGCCGCCGGCCCCTTGACCACCGGCAATGCGGTGCGGCTGCTGCAGGACGGCCCGGCCACCTATGCGGCGATGTTGAAAGCCATAGCCGACGCGCGTGACCACATCAACATGGAGACCTACATCCTGGACGATGACGAGGTGGGTCAGCGCTTTGCGCAAGCCCTGCTGGCCAAGCAGCGGCAAGGTGTGCAGGTGAACCTGATCCACGACAGCGTCGGCACCCTGTCCACCCCGCGCGAATTCTTCCAGCGCCTGCGAGACGGTGGTGTGCAGGTGCTGGAGTTCAACCCGGCCAATCCGCTGAGTGCCTGGCAGACAGGCCTGGGTTGGTCACCCAATCAACGGGACCACCGCAAGCTGTTGATCGTCGATGGCCTCACGGCCTTCCTGGGCGGCATCAACATCAGCAGCGTCTACTCGGGCGGCTCCCGCACCCACCGGGCCCCGCCGCCGCGGCCGGCAGGCGCAACGCCCGTGCCGCCGCGCTGGCGTGACACCGACCTGCAGCTGCAGGGGCCCGTGGTGGCCGACTTGCAAAGGCTCTTCATGGCCAGCTGGTTGCAGCAGACCGGCTCAGCACCCTTGCCCAGGAACTACTTTCCGCCGCCGCAGGTCATGGGCCGGATGGTGGTGCGCGCCATCGGCAGCACGCCCGTCGGCAACGAGGACAGCCCGATCTATGTCACGCTGCTGTCGGCCATCGCCAGTGCCGAGACCACCGTCTACATCACCAACGCCTACTTCGCACCCGACCCGCAGTTGCTGGCCGCGCTGACGGATGCCGCCGCCCGCGGCGTGGACGTGCAGCTCATCCTGCCCGGCCAGACCGATTCCTGGCTGCTCTTCCATGCCGGGCGCGGCAGCTACGACGGGCTGCTGCAGGCGGGGGTGAAGATCCACGAACGCCGCGGCGTGGTCTTGCACTCCAAGACCGCACTGGTGGACGGTGTCTGGTCCACCGTCGGCTCTACCAACTTGGACTGGCGCAGCTTCCTGCACAACCAGGAGGTCAACGCGGTAATCCTGGGCACCGAGTTTGGCGACCAGATGCAGCTGATGTTCGACAGCGACAGGCAGGCCTCGGACCCTGTGCTGCTGCCCGCCTGGCGAGACCGGCCGTGGCTGTCGCGGCTGAAGGAGTTCTT
>JANOAM010000443.1:0-1885 GCA_031411215.1 Betaproteobacteria bacterium | reverse complement strand
TCGGCCAGCGGCGGGCTGTGCAGCAGCATCTGGTACAGGTGCAGCACGCTGCCACGTTCGGCCACGATGCGTTCAACCAACGGTTGGGCTTCGGGTCGGGAAAGGTCTGAATAGGCGATGTGGGCCATGGCGTTCACACTGGTGAGATGAAATTCATTGTCGCGCGCGCTTTTGCGCTCTCCTTCGCCGCCGCCACCCTGGTGGTCCCTGCAACCAGCCGCGCCCAGGCCTGGCCCACCAAGCAGCCCATCAAGCTGGTGGCGGTGTTCCCGCCCGGCGGGTCCGTGGACCAGGTCGCGCGCATCCTGGCGCCCGCGCTGCAGCAGGCGCTGGGGCAGACCGTGGTGGTGGACAACAAGGGCGGCGCGTCGGGCAGCATAGGCACGGCGTTTGTGGCCGCCGCGCCGCCAGACGGCTACACGCTGGCCGTGGTCTTCGACACCCACGCGGTGAATCCCGCGCTGCAGCCCAACCTGCCCTTTGACACGCGCAAGGACCTGGTGCCCGCGGCCCTGATAGGCACCAGTGCCATGGTGCTGGCCACGCATGTGGATTCGCCCTACAAGAGCTTCAAGGACGTGGTGGCGGCGGCCAAGGCCAAAGCTGGCGTCAACTACGGCAGCATCGGCAACGGCAGCCTGGGCCACCTGGCGATGGCGCTGCTGGCCAAGAGCGACAACCTGGACCTGCTGCACGTGCCCTACCGCGGTGGCGGCCCGCTGATGAACGACGCGCTGGCCGGCCATGTGCCGCTGTCCATCGGTTCCGTGTTCCTCATCAAGCCGCACCTGGACAGCAAGCGCCTGCGCCCGCTGGCCGTCACCACCAGCCAGCGCAGCGCCCGGCTGCCGGACGTGCCCACCATCGCCGAAAGCGGCTATGCGGGATTCGACGCACCCGCCTGGTGGGCCGTGCTGGCGCCGGCCAAGACGCCGCTGGAGATCGTGGCGCGGCTGAATGCGGAGATCAACAAGCTGCTGGACCAGCCCGAGGTGCGCGACAAGCTGTCGGCGCAGGGCATCGACATCATCCGCACCACGCCGGACGCAGCGCGTGTGTTCATCGAACGCCAGGCCGACATCTGGGCCAAGGTCGTGAAGGACAACGGCATCAAGGCCGATTGACGGGTGGGCTGCCGGACTCGCTTACGGAGCTGTTCACTATTGAAGTGACCGGTATTCGAACCGTGTGCGTGGCCAGACGCACTTCACGCAGGAAGTAGGACAGACCCACCACCAGCGCGCCCGTGGCCGAGACGAAGAACAGCGCCACCAGCCACTTCAGCGCCACGTCCAGCACCACTTCCAGGAAGAGGGTCGCGATCACCATGCACACCAGCAAGGCAGCCAGCACGCAAAAGGTGATGGCGGCGCTGGCGATGTGCCTGCGTTTTTCCAGGTGCTCCTGTTCACGCCGGATCTCGTCGCCCTGGTGGCCGGTGAGTTGCCGGCCGCGGTCGATGATGCGGGCCAGGCGGCCCGTCATCACATTGAGCAGGCCCGCAATCGCCGTCAGCAGGAACACCGGGCCCAGAGCCAGCTGGATGGCTTGCGAAACGTCGGCAACGTGGAGGGCGGGGGTGACCATGCCGCGACTCTAAGCCCGGCAGGCGTGGTCTCGGCTTCAGCCGGCGTTGCTGCGCAGCAGGTCCAGTGCGGCCACCTGCATGCTGCCGGGCAGCACCGTGCTGTCAACCTGGGCGCGTGGCACCTGCAGGTGGTCCATCAGCACCGTGCGCATGGCGGACCGCAGGTCACTGGTGACCCGCAGGTCGCGGCCTTCGTGGCGGTCCTTCTTGGCCAGGCCCGGCCAGTCGCTGATGACACGGCCACCGCGCACCGCGCCGCCCAGCAGGAAGGCCGCGCCGCCGCTGCCGTGGTCGGTG
>JANOAM010000442.1:0-2236 GCA_031411215.1 Betaproteobacteria bacterium | reverse complement strand
GGCGCTGTCGCTGCACACCACCAAGGCCGCCCTGCGCGAACAGCTGCTGCCGCGCGCACCGCGCCTGACACCGGAACAACTGGTGGACGCCGGCGAGCAGTACGCCCGCGCCACCGGCTACCCCATCCAGTACCAGTGGACACTGCTGGCCGGTGTCAACGACGGCGACGACGAAATCGAAGGCATCGTGCGGCTGCTGAAGGGCAAGTACGCGCTGATGAACCTGATCCCCTACAACAGCGTGCCCGGTTTGCCGTTCGCGCGGCCCAGCTGGGAACGCGCCGCCGACATGGCGCGCCGCCTGCACCGCGCTGGCGTGCTGACCAAGCTGCGCCACTCCGCCGGCCAGGACGTGGATGCCGGCTGCGGCCAGTTGCGTGCCCGTACCGTCACCGTGCGGCAGTCCATTCCCATTCTTGCGGCCTGACATGAACACCCTCACACCCGACGACACCCCCGAGACCATCAAGGAACCCCGCCTGTGGCGCGACAACGGCTGGACGGCGCGTGTCGTGAAGAACGAAGACGACGAAGGCTGGGCCGTGGAGATGGTGCTGCAGGGCCAGGACGAGCCGGCGCTGATCGGCCCCTGGACCATGGGCCGCGACAAGAAGAATCCCAAGCCGCTGGACACCAACGCCTTCAACACGCTGGTGAAGACGGCTTCAGAGGTGATCCGCCGCCACGAACAGCAGCTGCACGCCACGCTGCACAAGTCCGTGCCGGTGGACACGGCGGCTGGGCGTTTCCTGGTGACGCTGGACATCGTGCCCGACGAGATGGAGCCGCACGCGATGCTGGCGGCCGCCAACGCCGACGGCGAGACCATGGCGCGTGTGAAGGTGGCCGCCACCTTCAAGCTCAACACGGCAAGCGCCATGCGCTGGGTGGACGGCGGCTTTGCGAAACCCGCGTGACGGCTCGATCCCGGGCCCGGTTCAGGCCGCCGCCTGGTACCCACGCGGAATGGCCGCCAACAGCCGCTTGGTGTAGTCCTGCTGCGGCGCGGCCAGGATCTGCGCCGCACTGGCCTGCTCCACCACCTGGCCGTCCTTCATCACCAGCACCTCGTCGCTGATGAAACGCACCACGGCCAGGTCATGGCTGATGAAGACGTAGCTCAGGCCAAACTCGTCCTGCAGGTCCTTCAGCAGGTTCAGCACCTGGGCCTGCACGGACACGTCCAGCGCGCTGACGGCTTCATCCAGCACCAGCACTTCCGGGTTCAGCGTCAGGCAACGCGCGATGGCCACACGCTGGCGCTGGCCGCCAGAAAACTCATGCGGGTACTTGCCGAAGGCGCGGCCGTCCAGGCCCACCTTTTCCAGCAGCGTGCGGGCGCGCTGCTCGCGTTCGGCCAGGTCCGCACCAATGCCGTGGATGGTCATGGGCTCCACCAGCGTCTGGCCGATAGTGAAGCGCGGGTTCAGGCTGGCATACGGGTTCTGGAAGACGATCTGGATGCGCCGGCGCATCAGCTGCCGTTCCTTGTCCGACAGCTTGAGCAGGTTCTGGCCGTCGAAGATGACTTCGCCGCCGGTGGGTTCGTGCAGGCGCAGCAGGGTCAAGCCCATCGTGGTCTTGCCACTGCCGGATTCGCCCACCACGCCCAGCGTGTGGCCCTTGCGCAACTTGAAGTTGACGTCCTGCACGGCCTTGAATTCACGCTTGCCGAACAGGCCTTCCTTGAGCCAGAAGCTCTTGGCCAGCGCCTTCACTTCCAGCACCACGGGCGCGTCCGGGTCCTTGGGCTTGCTGGTCTTGTTGGCGTGCTCTGCCGCCTTGCCTTCCATGTGGTCGTCAATCACCATCAACCGCGCCGGGTTGCCCACCAGGCTGGGGCGGCAGGCCAGCAGCGCCTTGGTGTAGCCGTCCTGCGGGTTTTCAAAGATGCGCGACACGGGGCCCTGTTCGCGGATGGCGCCGTGGCGCATCACGACCACGCTGTCAGCAATCTCACCCACCAGGCCCAGGTCGTGGCTGATGAAGAGCACGCTCATGCGCATCTTGGTCTTCAGCTTGCCCAGCAGCTCCAGGATCTGGCGCTGGATGGTCACGTCCAGCGCCGTGGTCGGCTCATCGGCGATCAGCAGCTTGGGCTCGCAGGTCAGCGCCATGGCGATCATCACGCGCTGCTGCTGACCGCCGGACATTTCATGCGGGTAGCTGCCCAGGCGCCGCTTCGGTTCCGGGATGCCAACTTCGGCCATCAGTTCTTCGGCCCGCTTCAGCGCGG
>JANOAM010000441.1:0-11746 GCA_031411215.1 Betaproteobacteria bacterium | reverse complement strand
GTGTGCGAAGAAGCGTCGTGTCCCAACATCGGGGAATGCTTCGGCAAGGGCACGGCCACCTTCATGATCATGGGCGACAAGTGCACACGTCGCTGCCCCTTCTGCGACGTGGGCCATGGCCGGCCGGACCCGTTGGACGAGAGCGAGCCCGCCAACCTGGCCAAGACCATCGCGGCGCTCAAGCTCAAGTACGTGGTCATCACCAGTGTCGACCGCGACGACCTGCGTGACGGTGGCGCCGCGCACTTCGTCGAATGCATACGCCAAACCCGCGCGGCCTCACCGCAGACGCAGATCGAGATCCTGGTGCCCGACTTCCGCGGCCGTGATGACCGTGCGCTGAACATCCTGAAGGCAGCGCCGCCGGATGTGATGAACCACAACCTGGAAACCATCCCGCGGCTGTACAAGGAAGCGCGGCCGGGTTCGGACTACCAGTTCAGCCTGAACCTGCTGAAGAAGTTCAAGGCTGAAGTGCCCGGCGTGCCCACCAAGAGCGGCCTGATGGTGGGCCTGGGCGAGACCGATGACGAGATCCTGACCGTCATGCGCGACATGCGCGAGCACGGCATCGACATGCTCACGCTGGGCCAGTACCTGGCGCCCAGTGGCCACCACCTGCCGGTGCGCCGCTACGTGCACCCGGACACCTTCAAGATGTTCGAACGTGAGGCCCAGGCCATGGGCTTCAGCCACGCTGCTGTCGGCGCCATGGTTCGCAGCAGCTACCACGCCGACCAGCAGGCCCACGCGGCGGGCGTGGGCGGCCAGCCGGCCTGACCGCGGCCTCCGGGCTGGCCCCTACGTAGACACCACAGGGCAGACGTGCGCCGCTGCGCGCACAGTCCGCGCTTGCACGGTGTGGCGAAGGAGGCTGGTCATGGACAGACGCGACTTCACGGTGGCCGCGCTGGCCGCATTCACGGCGCCAGCCCTGCGTGCACAGGAGGCGCTGGTCGTCCACCACATCGGCCCGTTCACCGGCGTGCTGGCAGCGTCCAACATCGAAGCGATTGACGGCGCACGCCTGTACCTCAACGTGCTCAACAGCCGCGGCGGCGTGGGCGGGCGCGCCGTGCAGTTGCAGACGCTGGACGATGGGCAGGACCCCAAGCGCACGCGCGAGCATTTCGAAGCCCTGGTGGCGCAAGGCCGGTTGCTGGCGTTGATGATGCCGCGCACCACGCCGTCCATGGAAGCCTTGCTGGAAGGCGTGGAACGCCACGGCGTGCCGGTGATCGGCCCGCAGACCGGCGGCAGCTTCGTCAACCAGCCGCCGCGCCGCGAGGTCTTCACGCTGCGCGCCAGCTACCAGAAGGAAGCCGAGGTGGCGATCCGCCAGCAGCACTCCATTGGCGTGCGCAGCTTCGGCCTGCTGCTGGCCGATGACGTCTTTGGCCGCGACACGCTGTTGGGCATCGCCCGCACGATGAAGGAACTGGGTGTGGAGCCGGTGGTGACCGCGCGCGTCGACAACCGCAAGCCCGATGTCGGCCCGGCCGTGCAGCAGATGTTGGCGTTGAAACCGCAGGTGGTGCTGTTGATCGTGTCCAGCAAGGCGGCGTCGGACTTCGTCAAGGCCTACCGCGCGGCGGGCGCCAACGCCACCTTCATCTCGTTGTCCAACACCAGCAACAACGACTATGTGCAGGCGCTGGGCACGCAGGCGCGCGGCGCCATCGTCATGCAGATCCTGCCTTCGCCGTTTTCTCCCACCACCGCGTTGGCGCGGGAGTACACGGCGGCGGCAGCCAAGGCCAGTCAATCACGAAGTTATGCGGGGCTCTACGGTTTTGCCAGCGCCAAGCTGCTGTCATTGGGCCTGGCCAAGGCGGGCCGCGAACCCACGCGGGAAAGCCTGATCCAGGCGATGGAGGCGCTGGGCGAAGTCGACCTGGGCGGCTTCCGCGTGCGCTACGGCCCCGGCCAGCGTGAAGGCTCAGGCTATGTGGATTCGACCATCATCACGCACGAAGGCCGCTTCATGAGGTGATGGGGCTGTTCCGATCAAGCTTCGCGCCGCGGAACCGGCTCCGCCGGGCCGCTGGCGGACGGCCCCCTCGGGGGGTAGCGAGCGCCAGCGAGCTTGGGGGCTCCATCAATCGGCGACCGGCAGCTCGCGCCAGTTCAGGCGGCGCAGGCCCATGCCTGACGGCACGCGCCTCTGCAGGATGCTGGTGCGGCCACCATCGTCTCCCACCAGCAGGCGCGGCACGCCGTTCACGCTGTAGGTGCCCTGGTCGATGACCACGCTGGGCATGGACGTGCTGTAGGCGATGGTGGTGCCCGCCGAGTCGATCAACTGGCTTTCGCCTGTGCCCACGTCCACGGAATAAACGCGGCTCTTGCCGGCCGGGCTGCAGGCGTCGCCGTTGGGCACCATGGACACCCAGGTCACCAGGCCGAAGAAGGAACTCGGGTCGGTGATGACGCGCCACCCGATGTTGTTGCCGGTCCGGCCCATGTCGACCCACCAGCCCATGTTGGAATTGAAGTCCAGGGTGACGGGCCGCGTCAGGTCGGTGTTCTCCACCAGGTTGCTCATCTGGATGGGGTAGGTGACGCCGGAAGGCAGGGACGCGGACGTGCTCATGGCCGTGCCCGTGCCGTCCAGCACGGCGGCAAAGATCTGCTTCTGCGTGCTGCTCACGTCAGACGAGTGCAGCAAGCGGCCGGTGCCCACCGCGATGAAGCGGCGGTTCAGGCGCGGGTGCACCACCACCAGCGGACGCGAGGTCACGGGCAAGGCTTCGCCGCTGGCATTGGTCAGCTGCGCCAGCCGGGTCGGCGCCGCGTAGGCGCCCGAGGCGGGCGTCACGTCCAGGCGCCACAGGTTGCCCAGCAGGTCGCCGGCGTAGACGCTTTCGGCGGTGCCGTCCGTGCGGTCCAGGATGTAGGCCTGCACATGCGCCATGCCCGCCCGCGCGCTGGTGGAGCCGACACCAGTGCCGACCTTTTCCAGCAAGGCGCCATTGCGCGGGTTGACGAAGAAGAAGTAGCCCTTGCCGTCGGTGTTGTTGTAGCCCGAACCGAACACCAGCACCCAACCCCACTTGCGTGTCTTCACCGCCGAAGGCGCGCCGTAGGTGAAGCCCAGGTCGGCGTGGCTGAACTCCCAAAGGACCTTGCCGGCCACGAGGGCTTCCGTGGTCATGGTGGAGGGGTCGGTGACGTCGATGGCGAAGTAGCTCTTGCCACCCTTGCCCAGAGACCCCACCAGCACCGAACGCCAGTTGGTCGTGGCGCCCAGCGTCGTGCCGGCGTCGTCCATGGTGCGGCCCAGGTCGATGTCAAACACCGCGGGCGGGCCGTCGACCATGGCCTTGTGCGTGAAGTCCGGGTCGCCGCGCGAGGCCAGGCCGTCCACACCCGGCGTGCCGGAAGGGCCCTGGTACAGCGCACCGGGCACATAGGCGAAGACTTCCTGGCCGGCCGACGATCCAGTCAGCGAGCCGTCGATGCCGTGCAGCATGCCAGCGTTGGTGCCCACGTACAGCATGGTCTTGCGGGTGGCCCACGTGGTCTTGAAAGTGCTGTAGCCCGGGTTTGCGGCGTTGGAATAGGTGGCCGAAGGCGGACCGACAGGGCGCAGACGCGAGCCGACGATGTCGCCCACCGGGCCCGTGCGGTTGCGGTAGATGTGCGCGCTGCCGCTGGCGCTGGAGCTTTCTTCGTGGGTCGGGTCGCCGCGCAAGTAGTTGAGGTAGTCGCTGCTGTCGTCGCCGCTGCGGTAAACGGTGTCCAGGGCCGTCTTCTGGCCGGTCGAGAGACTGGTATAGCGGAACGGTATGCCGGCGTTGGTGGTGGTGTTCCAGGAGACCATGCGGCGCGCAGTGTCCCAGCCCGTGCCGGCCATCTGGGTCGTCAGCTTGTTGGCGAAACCCCATTGCGGCGTCAAAGTGGGCGCACCGGTGGTGGCGTCAAAACTGACCGAGTTGGCGCTGACCTCACCCGTCCAGGTGGCGGCGTCGTACTGCGCGCCGTAGCTGGCCGTGCCGGACAAGGCCACCTGCGGCAGCGTGGTCGCGAAGGACGTGGTGTAGGCGCGCAGTGCCGACGAGATGCTGGAGAACGCGGCCGTGAGACCGGCCACCATCTGGTCCGGCTTGGACACGGTGTAGTAGTTGTCCGGGCGTGACTGACCGCCCACGGTGTCACTGTTGATGTGCCACCAGGACGTGGGAAGCGCGGCGGTGCGGGTGTAGGGGTCGAAGCCCGTGGGTACCGTGAAGCCACCGTACTTCGCCGCCAGGTAGTACTGGTTGTTGCTGGTGTAGGCACCGAACTCCAGCACGTCCAGCCAGTAGGTGGTGACGGTCTGCAGGCCCAGGGTCTTGGCGTCGGTGGTCACGTCGGGACGGATGTCCTTGGTGTGGGCGTCATAGGCCAGGCCGGCAATCAGGTAGCTGCCGTTGCTGATGCCGGTGGTGCCCAGCGATGCGCCCAGGCCTTCCAGGCTGCCGACCTTGTTGGTGGCGGTGACGGCATTCACCGTCGTGTCCGCGGTCACCTGTGCGGGCATCGTGGGCTCGCTGGAGCCGCCACTGGAGCCCGGCACATTGCGGTCCCAGTTGGTGTTGGTGTCACCAATGCCCAGCACGAAGTTCTTCTGACACGAATACTGGATGGGGTCGTCCCAGGTGCGCACGATGGGGAAGCCATCGGCCAGCCGTGTCTTGTTGGTGTCCGACGCGATGTCGTGCCACGTCGAGACCGAGCCCTGGTTCTTCAGGTAGCGCAGCGCGGCGTAGTACAGCTCGCTCACCGGGTCGCGGCGCTTGTAGGTGTGCTGTTCCTGGCCGAACTTGTTGAGGTAGTTGAGAACCCCGCTGTTGTTGATGGTCACGCCCAGCCAGGTGGCGGTGTCCGTGGCATCGCTGGGGTTCGGGTTGGTGGCCTGAATGCCTGTGATCGCATCCCATTCGGTGTTGGCATTGGCCACCGACGCCGACCCCGGGACGATGGTGTTGGGACCTATGAACTTCTGCTTGGCGCGCAGCACGCCGCCGTCACGGATGTTGTCGGTGGGATCGTTGAGATAGCCCAGCGCGCTGTAGCGGATCTTCTCAGCGTACTGCTGCATCAGGCCTTCGGGCTTGTAGGCGCCGGACGCGTAGGCTTGGCAGTTGGACTCCACCGAGTAGCCGGTGCCTGACGTGCACACCTTCACGCGGGCGTAGAAGTAGTAGATGGTGCTGGTGCCGATGGTCAGCGCTTGCGTGTAGTGCGTCGGCGTGCCGGTGGTCGACGTGGTCAGCGTGCCCGATTGCGTGAACCAGACCTGGTTGCCGCGTGTGCGCACGCTGGCCTTCAGCGACGACAGACTCAGCGGGGTGTGGTCGGCAATTTCGCTGCTGCTGGGCGACGGCCGTTCCTTCAACGTGTTGGAGTCGGCGGTGGGGATGAGCGGGAAGTTGGCGTCGCTGCCGTTGTTGGAGTCGCTGGTGGCCCAGGCCCGTTCCAGGATGGTCGTGGTCGCGGTGTCCACCACCCGCAGGCCGCCGGTCAAGGCCCAGCGGAAGGGGTCAATGGCCTGCATGGTCAGCCAGTTCAGGAAGTTGCCGCTCCAGGTGTCGGTGAAGCCGCTGTCGGTGCACTTGTAGGCGCTGGTGGCGGTGCTGACCGGATAGAAGTGGCTCAGGTCGGTGCCGGTCTCCGTGCCCACGTAGTACTTGTAGCACTTGGCGTAGTCGAAGTAGCCGAGGTAACGCGTGCCCGGGACGAACTTGCCCTGGTGCGCCACGCTCACCGCCGTCGGGAATTCCACCGACAGCGCCAGCACCAGGTTGCCCGGCACGGTGCTGCTGCTGAAGACGGGCTGGTCGGCCAGCTGCACCTGTGCGTGCAGCAGCCCGGCGCAGGCCCCCCAGAGCGCGAACGCCCCGATGAGCCTGTGCACATTCAGGGACCGGAGAGTGCGGATGAGCGTGTTCATAGCGTCACGGTGGTCTGGAAGAAAGCCTGGGTGTTGCGGGGCCCGGTCACGCGGATGCTGACCCGGTAGACCACGCGCTGGCCGAGTGCGCCGGCGCCGCCGGCGCTGGAGTCCTCGGCAATGTTGCCGACCGAGCCGTTGCCGCCCTGCGGGTTGAGGTCGTCGGCCATCACGCAGTGGTCGGTCGCGGCGATGCCGGTGTTGGCGCACATGCGGTCGACCACGTAGCGCACCGTCACCGCCTGTTCGGTCACGGCGATGTCGTTGGATGTCACGCCGACGGTGGTGAAGCTGCTGTCCGTGATCAGCGCGGTGGGCAGGCCCTGTGCGTTGCTGGCCAGCATCGTGGAGCTGTAGTTCAGGGCCGCGCTGGAGGTCTGGCGCGCGCTCTCGGAGCCCAGCGAGCCGGTTTGCATCGCGGCCACCACGTTGCCCACGGCACGTTCGGCCTGGTTGGTGAGGTCGCGCTTGAAACCCAGGTTGCCGGCATTGGTCATGGCCGTCCCGTATGAACGGATCATGGCTGCCGCTGCAATGAGCATGATCGCCAGGGCAAACAGCCCGAACAGCATGACCACACCACGTTGGGGCAGCCGGGCGCCAGCGTGGCGCTGTGAGGGTGGGGTGAAGGGCTTCATGGTGCGGGGTTTCATGGGCGAGGCATGAGCAGCACATTGCGCAGCGGTACGGTGAATTCCAGCGTGCGCCAGCGCAGCAGTTGCTCTGCGCTGGTCAGCGTGCGGCTGACCTGCAGGGTGGAGCCGAGTTCGGAAAACAGCGTCAGCGAACTTGCGGACTGGGCCGCGCGCTCTGGCGCGCTGTTGCGGATCAAGAGGCCAATGCGCAAGGCGATGATCCGGCTCAGGTTGGTGCGTGCCGTGGCTGAGCCGTCGGTCAGCGAAGCCACGTCCCAGGGCGAGCTGCCCGGGCTTTGCCAGGAATCGACCCTGCCGTCGTCGTTGGTGTCCACGCCGTACAGCACACGCATGTCGGCCACACCGTCGGCCACGGCCACCACGCTGTCGGTGCCGTCCAGCTGCAGCATGTCGTGCGTCACCAGCGTGGCGTTGGGGCCGACGCCGATCAGTTGGAACTGCGGCAGGTTGGTGGTGATGTTGCCCACCGGGGCGACATACGCCGCCGTGGTGGCACCCATGTCCTGCAGACGTGTCGTGCCCTGCTGGGTGGTCGCATAGGTGCTGCCAAAGGTGAGCAGCTGGTCGGCGCCCCCGGTGAAGCCGGTGGAGACCTGCTCCATCAGGCAGTCCGTGTTGTTCTGGAACACCAGGGCCAGGTCACCACCGCGCAGCCCCACGGTGGCCGGCACACGCAACTGTGCTGCCGCCGCCGACCCGGTCAACACCCGCAGCGGCGACTCGCCCAGGCCCGATGACCCGGTGTGCACGGCCAGCACGTCTGAGCTGTCGGTGCCAACGCCCGCGTGCACCAGCACCGGTGCCAGGCGCACGGTTTGCGGCACGCTGGCAAAGGGCGCAGGGAAGGCGGTGCTGCGCGGAAGCGTGGTGGTGGAGCTGCGGGCCACCAGCAGCCGGCAGCCGAAGGAACTGCGCCAGGACTGCGTGAAGCCCGACCCGGCGCTGCGCACCGAACGGTCCAGCAGGTAGGCCACGTAGGCGCCGCCGATGGACGAATCGTTGGCCGACGTGAGGTTGCGGCGCTGGCCCTCATAGCGCACCAGCATCAGCGTGATGGCCAGGGTCAGCACCAGGCTGATGGCCACGGCCACCATCAGCTCGATCAGCGTGAAGCCGGCGCTGCGGCGTGCGCGGCCTGCGCGCGAGAGCTGGGCGGCGCTCATGGCATCTGCACCTGCGTGGTGTAGGTGTGCACCGTGCCCGAAGGCTCGTGCGGCGCACGCCAGGTGACCACCACCGTGGCCACGCCGGACGCGACCGTGACCGTGCCTGCGCCATTGGGCAGCCCGCGTGCGGTGGCATCGGCCACACGCGTGTTCCAGGCCGACACCACGGTCGTGCTCAGGCTGACCGTGCTGTTGGCCCACATGGTGCTGACGATCTCGTTGGCCAGCAGCGCGGCGCGTGCGCTGTCCTCGGCGCTGACGGAGTTCTGCACGGCCTTGGCCTGCAGGCCCACCATGCCGATCAGGCCGAAGCTGAACAGCACGAGGACCACCAGCACTTCGATCAGCGACACGCCCCGCGTGTGCAGTGCCGAGCGCGGGCGTTGGATGTGGCGCGGCTTCATCAGGGGCATCCGTCGGGGTTGGTGGCTGACAGTGAGCGCGCCGGGTCGCACTGGCGGACCTGGCCACCCAGGCTGACCAGGACGCGCAGCGCGCGGTCGGCGCGCACGCCGGACACGTTGTAGGTGCTGACGCCGGCAGCAGCCAGCGTGCAGGCCGTGGTGCCAATGCCCGGGCTGGCGTTGGCCACCTGGCGGCCCATCGAGTTGAAGCAGATGGCGGTGGGCCCGCTGATGGCCACGGCGCCGGCGCTGTCGGCCAGGTTGCCGCACTGCACCACCTGCGCCGTGTCGCCGCTGGTCAGCGGCACCGTGCGTATGGCCCAGAAGGCGCCGTTGGCGGCGGGCGCGGTGCTGGTGCTGCAGCCGGTGTCATTGGTCAGGAAGAAGACGACCTGGCGGCTGCGGCGCAGCGCCTCGGTCTGTGCCATGCGGGCGCCGTTCTGCAGCGCGTCGCTCACGGTGCGCACCTGGGTGTTGCGTGTCCAGGTGGTGAAGGAAGGCGCTGCCAGGCCCAGCAGCACGGCCAGCAGGGCGATGGTGACCACCAGCTCCACCAGCGTGAAACCGCGCTGGCGTGCGTTCAGGCGGGCGGTCAGCATGCTTCCCCCTTCTTCAGCAGCCACTTGCTGGTGCAGGTGTTCCAGCCGCTGGGGGCGGCCGATGTGGCGCGCACGTCGGCTTCGGTGATGGTGAAGGTGAATCCGTTGGTGGCCCCGCTGCCCACGGCCTGCAGCGTGAAGGCCGTCGCGCTGGGGGTGCCCGAGCAGCTGACGACAAAGTTGCCGAAAGTGCGTGTCGACGCGTCGGTGGTGGCGCAGGGCGTGGTGAAGGTGCCGGACGTCGCGTAGGTGCGGTTGTCCTGGAAGTGGCGTTCCATCTGGGCGCGCAGCGTGGCCAGGCCGTTGGTGGCGTTCGCCAGCTGGCCGCGCAGGATGTAAGCGCGGTAATTGGGCAGGGCCACCATCGCCAGGATGGACACGATGGCCACGGTGATCATCACTTCGATCAGCGTGAAGCCACCTGCGGCGCGGGCCGGCGTGTGCGGAGCAGTCTTGTGGGGCATGGCATGAACCTCGGGGCGGCGTTGGGGTGTTGAAGGGGGCGGGTCTTGTGACCGTGGAATCCCTGGCACCGCGTCTCCCCAAACTATCGGCCGCCGGGCGCCGCGCTTGAGCAGCCCGGGGTAACAGACCTTTTCCAGACCAGCCGCTTGTCCGCGCCCGTGCACCGCCGGTCCGCCTGGGGTCGTTTTCGGCCTTTGCGGGCTGTCCTGAACCACCCGCCGGGCCGGGCGCTACAGTGCCGTGACTTACACACACGATTGGCCACGCCGTGCCCATGACCACCCTGGACCGCCCCCGCCTGCATGCGCTGCTGCGCACCATGCCCAAGGCTGAACTGCACATCCACATCGAAGGCTCGCTGGAGCCGGAATTGATCTTTCAGCTGGCCCGCCGCAACGGGGTCAACCTGCCCTATGCCAGCGTGGAGGACCTGCGCCGCGCCTATGCGTTCACCGACCTGCAGAGCTTCCTGGACATCTACTACGCCGGTGCCAGCGTGCTGCTGAAGGAGGAAGACTTCTTCGACATGGCCTGGGCTTACTTCCAACGCGCCAAGGCCGACGGCGTGGTGCGGGCCGAGCTGTTCTTCGACCCGCAGACCCACACCGAACGTGGAGTGCCCATGGCCACCGTCATCGGCGGACTCAAACGGGCCTGCGACCAGGCGGCCGCGCAACTGGGCATCAGCGCGGCGCTGATCCTGTGTTTCCTGCGCCACCTGAGCGAAGAGTCGGCCTTCGAGACCCTGGAAGCCGCCCTGCCTTACCGTCAGCACTTCATCGGCGTGGGCCTGGACAGCAGCGAACGTGGTCACCCGCCGGAGAAGTTCGCGCGTGTCTTTGCGCGCTGCCGCGAACTGGGTCTGCACCCGGTGGCGCATGCCGGCGAGGAAGGGCCGCCCGCGTACATCTGGAGCGCGTTGGACGTGCTGAAGGTGGAACGCATAGACCACGGCGTGCGCTGCTTGGAAGACCCCGCCTTGGTGCAGCGCCTGGCGGCAGAAGGTGTGCCGCTCACCGTGTGCCCGCTGTCCAACGTCAAGCTGTGTGTCTTCCCCACGCTGGCGCAGCACAACCTGGTCACGCTGCTGGACGCGGGCCTTTGCGTCACGGTCAACAGCGACGACCCCGCCTACTTTGGCGGTTACCTGCTGCAGAACTTCACCGAGACCTTTGATGCGCTGCCGCAGCTGGGCATGCAGCATGCCTACACGCTGGCGCGCAACAGCCTGCAGGCCAGTTTTGCGCCCGCGGCCGACAAGTCCCGCTGGGTGCAGCAGCTGGACGCCGTCCTGGCGGCGGCCTGACTCAGGCCAGCGCTGCCTGAAGGGCCGCGGCGCCGGGCCCGAAGGCATAGGCGTCCATGCCCAGTTCACCGAACACCAGGCTCGCGTGGATGCGCTGGCCCGGTGCCTCGCCACCGGCCCCAGCGGCCACGTAGAAGGGCAGCAGGTGCTCGTCGGTGGGGTGCATCAGTGCCGCGTGCGGGGCGCGGCTGCGGTAGCTGAAGAGGCCAGGCCAGTCGGCCGCGGCCACGTGGTCCGCGAACCAGGTGCGGAAGGCCGTGCTCTCGTGCGTGGCCGCGCGTTCCGGCGGGTGCAGGCCACCACCGGCGAAGACACGCTGCAGGTTGTGCGTGATGCTGCCGCTGCCGATGATCAACACACCATCGCCCGCCAGCGGCGCCAGCGCGCGGCCCAGGGCAAACAGCTTTTCGGGCGCCCAGTTGGGCGGCCAGGCCAGTGGCAGCACGGGGATATCGGCGTCGGGAAACATGTAGCGCAACGGCGTCCAGATGCCGTGGTCCAGCCCGCCTTCTTCCACCCGGTGCACGGGCAGCCCGGCGTCCTTCAGCAGGCCGGTCACACGGTCGGCCAGTGCGGGTGCGCCGGGCGCGTCGTAGCGCAGGGTGTAGAGCTTGGGGTCGAAGCCGCCGAAGTCGTAGACGGCTTCGTGCTTGGCTGCGGCCAGCAGCACGGGCTCGCGTGTCAGGCTGTGGGCGGAGACGACCAACAGCGCACGCGGCTTGCCGTACCGGGCAACGATGGCCCGGCCCAGCTGCTGCATGAAGGCGCCGGCCTCGCGCGGCTCCAACGCCGTCATCGGGGAACCGTGAGACAGGAAGAGGGGTGGGATGGTGTTCATGACGCCATTGAAGCACCGCGGGCCCGCTTCAGCATTCAAGCGCGCTGCATGCACGATTCACGTCAGCGGTGTAGGCCTGGCCCGCTTCCGCTATGGTGCGTGCCATGAGTGAACCCAAGCCCCCTTCCGCGGCCGCGCTGGCCTGGCGCCAGACCCTGCGCGATTTCCGCGCCGGTGAACTGCGCCTCCTGGCCGTGGCCGTGATGCTGGCTGTGGCCGCACTGACAGCGGTCGGTTTCTTTGCCGACCGCCTGAACAGCGGCCTGCAGCGCGACGCGCGCCAGCTGCTGGGCGGCGACGCCGTGGTCAGCAGCGACCAGCCCACACCGCCGGAACTGCTGGCCAAGGCGGCGGAACTGGGCCTGCGCACGGCCTTC
>JANOAM010000440.1:0-2626 GCA_031411215.1 Betaproteobacteria bacterium | reverse complement strand
ACCCGCAAGGCCCTGGATGCCGCCATGCCCATGGACTTTGGCGACGCGCTGGCGCTGGAAGCCAATGTGCAGCGCGAACTGGGCAAGGCGGGCGACTTCGCCGAAGGTGTCAGCGCCTTCTTCGCCAAGCGCCCGCCGGTGTTCAAGGACCGCTGAAATGAAGCCCCCAAGCTCGCTTCGCTCGCAGCTGGCGCTCAGTACCTTCGGAACGGCCGGGCGGTACTGAGATGGCCACGCCGCAAGAAGTGGCCGAAGCCACCCGGGACGCGATGTTCCGCAACGACCGCGCCAGCCGCATGCTGGGCATCACCGTCACGGCCATCGGCCCGGGCACGGCGACTGCGACCATGACCGTGCGCGAAGGCATGCTCAACGGGCACGACATCTGCCACGGCGGTTTGATCACAACGCTGGCCGATTCGGCCTTTGCCTTTGCATGCAATGCCTACAACGAGGTCACCGTGGCATCGGGCTTCGACGTCAACCTCATCACCGCGGCGCGCCAGGGTGATGTGCTGACGGCTACGGCGCACGAAGTCAGCAAGGCCGGTCGCACAGGGGTCTACGACATCAACGTGCTGAACCAGCGCGACGAGCCGGTGGCGGCATTCCGCGGCCGCAGCTACTCCATCAAGGGCAAGGCCGTGATCGAAGGCCTGGCCGTGGGCAAGCCGAAGTAAGCCGACCCAAGCAAAGCGGCCACGACGGAGACACACCATGCCCGTGAAGAAACCTGCGCCCGGTGACCTGGAGCCCATAGAAAGGGCCAGCCGGGATGAACTGCAGGCCCTGCAGTTGCAACGCCTGCAGTGGAGCCTGCAGCACGCCTACGACAACGTGCCGCACTACCGCCGTGTGTTTGACGACAAGGGTGTTCACCCGTCGGACTGCAAGTCGCTGGCAGACCTGGCGAAGTTCCCGTTCACCAGCAAGGGCGACCTGCGCGCCAACTACCCGTTTGGCATGTTTGCCGTGCCGCGTCAGCAGGTCGTGCGTGTGCACGCGAGCAGCGGCACCACGGGCAAGCCCACGGTGGTGGGCTACACACAAGGCGACATCAGCCGTTGGGCGGACCTGATGGGCCGCAGCATCCGCGCCAGCGGTGGGCGGCCGGGCGACATCGTGCACATCGCCTACGGCTACGGCCTGTTCACCGGCGGCCTGGGCGCGCACTACGGCGCGGAACGCATGGGCTGCACGGTCGTGCCCATGAGTGGCGGCCAGACCGAGAAGCAGGTGCAGCTGATCGAGGACTTCAGGCCCGACATCATCATGGTGACGCCCAGCTACATGCAGGTGATCTGCGAGGAGTTCAGGCGCCAGGGCAAGGACCCGCGCGAGATGTCGGTGCAGGTCGGCATCTTCGGCGCCGAGCCCTGGACGGATGCGATGCGGCGTGACATCGAGCAGGCCGCGGCCATCGATGCCGTCGACATCTACGGCTTGAGTGAAGTGATGGGTCCGGGTGTGGCCAACGAGTGCATCGAATCCAAGGACGGCCCGGTGATCTGGGAAGACCATTTCTATCCCGAGATCATCAACCCGGAAACCGGCGATGTGTTGCCCGAGGGCAGCGAAGGTGAGCTGGTCTTCACCACGCTGACCAAGGAAGCGTTGCCCGTCATCCGCTACCGCACGCGCGACCTCACGCGTTTGCTGCCACCCACGGCGCGCAGCATGCGGCGCATGGGCAAGATCGTCGGCCGCAGCGACGACATGCTGATCATCCGCGGCGTCAACCTCTTTCCCACGCAGGTGGAGGAGTTGATCCTCCAGCAGGGCCAGTTGGCCGGCCAGTACCAGCTGGTGGTGACACGCGAGGCGTTGCTGGATGAAGTGACCGTTTTGTGCGAGCTGACGCCGGAGCACCGCCACGCGGCAGCCGAACCCATTGCACGGGAACTGCAGCACCGCATCAAGACCTTGGTCGGCGTCAGCACGCGGGTGCAGGTGGGCTTGCCCGATTCCATCGAACGCACGCTGGTGGGCAAGGCTCGGCGGGTAGTCGACAAACGTCCCAAGTGAGGGGAAATCATGTACACACAAGCGATGGACACCGCACCGAAGGAAGAACGCAAGGCCCTGCGTTCTGCCGAAGAAGCGCAGCTGGAAGCGCACTTCGAGGCGCGCATCGACGAAGGCGCGTTCATCGAAGCCAAGGACTGGATGCCCGAGCACTACCGCAAGACACTGGTGCGGCAGATCAGCCAGCATGCGCACAGCGAGATCGTGGGCATGCTGCCCGAAGGCAACTGGCTCAGCCGCGCGCCCACGCTCAAGCGCAAGACCATCCTGCTGGCCAAGGTCCAGGACGAAGCCGGTCACGGCCTGTACCTGTACGCCGCGGCAGAGACGCTGGGCACCAGTCGCGACCAGCTGTTCGATGCGCTGCACAGTGGCCGTGCCAAGTACAGCAGCATCTTCAACTACCCCACGCTGAGCTGGGCCGACATGGGTGTGATCGGCTGGCTGGTGGACGGCGCGGCCATCATGAACCAGGTGCCGCTGACCCGCTGCAGCTACGCGCCCTATGCACGCGCCATGGTGCGCATCTGCCGTGAAGAAAGCTTCCACCAGCGCCAGGGCTTTGACGCGCTGCTGACCATGATGAAAGACGGCACCGAGG
>JANOAM010000439.1:0-13569 GCA_031411215.1 Betaproteobacteria bacterium | reverse complement strand
GCGGAACACGCCATGCGGCAACTGGCTCAGCGTGTAGCCATCGGGCTTGGCGTTGACCAGTTCGATGGCGCCCAGCATGCCACCGGCGCCGGGCTTGTTGTCGACGATGATGGTCTGGCCCAGCGTCTTGGCCGCGCTCTCGGCCAGCGCCCGGATCACCGCGTCCGTGCTGCCGCCGGCGGGCCAGGGGCAGATGTAGCGGATGGGCCGGTTGGGGAAGGCCTGCGCGTAGGCCAGGCGCGGCAAAGCGATGCTGGCGGCAGTGGCGATGCTGAAGTGGCGGCGGTTGATCGTCATGTGTTTGCTCCTGAATGGGTCGGCATCAATCGGCTTTTGCGCCCGAGTCCTTGACGACCTTGGCCCACTTGGCGATTTCCTTCTGCTGGTATGCGGCCAGCTCTTCTGGCGTCGTGAGCCAGGGCTCCAGGCCCAGGGCCCTGAGCTTGTCCACCACGTCGGGCAGCTTGAAGACCCGCAGGATTTCGGCGTTGAGCTTCATCACCACGTCGCGCGGTGTGCCGGCGGGCGCGAAGACGGCGAACCAGCTGGTGGCTTCAAAGCCCGGCACGGTCTCGGCCACGGTGGGCACGTCGGGCGCGGCGGCGGAACGTGTCAGCCCGGTCTGCGCCACCGCGCGGATCTTGCCGTCCTTGGCCATGGGCAGGGCGGAGGGCATGTTGTCGAACATCAGCTGGATGCTGCCGCCCACCAGGTCGGGAATCGCAAACTGCCGGCCCTTGTAGGGCACGTGCTGCATGCTGGTGCCGGTCAGGGACTTGAAGAGTTCGCCCGACACGTGCACCGAGCTGCCAATCCCCGGGGAACCGAAACTCAGCTTGTTGGGGTTGGCCTTGAGGTAGGCGACCAGCTCGGCCACGGTCTTGACCGGCAGGTCGTTGTTGACCACCAGCAGGTTGGGCGTGCTGGCCACATGCGACACGGGCACGAAGTCCCGCACCATGTCGTAGGGCATCTTGCTGTACAGGCTGCCGTTGATGGAATGCGTGCCCACGGTGGCCATCACGAGGGTGTAGCCGTCGGCCGGCGACTTGGCGACTTTGTCCGCGCCGATGTTGCCGCCGGCGCCTGGCACGTTGTCGATGACCACGCTTTGGCCCAGCTGGGCTTTGTCGGAGAACACACGCGCCAGGGTGTCGGGCGCGCCGCCGGGTGGGAATGTCACCACCAGACGAATGGGCTTGTTGGGGAAGCCCTGGGCGAACGCGCCACAGGCCGTAGCGGCCAGCAAGGCGCTGATGAGGAAGGTCTTGCGCTTCATGCGTCGTCTCCGGGGGGAAACCTTCGAGGGACAGCAGCTCTGCGGCCACCGGTGAGCGTCAACGATACGGGAACCACTTGGTGCCAAGACCCGGGGTTTGCGCGGGCAAGCGGCGGCCTGTACAAGAGCGCCCGGTGCTGACTCTGGAGCCGCCATGAACCCATCGTTCCCCAAGCAGACCGCCGCTGACTTCGACCCCGACCTGTGGTGCCTCTTCGACCAGTACGTGCACGGCGACATCGACCGCCGCGGCTTCCTGGACCGCGCGGCGCGCTTCGCCGCCGCCAGCGGCACCACGGCCACCGCGCTGCTGGCCGCGCTCAGTCCTGACTTCGCACGCGCGCAGCAGGTGCCGCCCGCCGACGCCCGCATCAAGACCGAGTTTGTCGAGTTCGCCTCGCCCGCCGGCTACGGCAAGGTGCGTGCCTATGTGGCCCGGCCGGCGGCGGCATCCGGCCCGCTGCCCGTGGTGCTGGTGGTGCATGAGAACCGCGGGCTCAACCCGCACATCGAAGACATCGCGCGCCGCTTGGCATTGGACAACTTCATTGCCGTGGCGCCTGACGCGCTGTTCCCGCTGGGCGGCTACCCGGGTGACGAGGACAAGGCGCGTGAGCAGTTCGCCAAGCTGGACCAGGCCAAGACGCGCGAGGACTTCCTGGCTGCCGCGGCCTGGGCACGCACCGTGACTGGCGGCAACGGCAAGTTGGGCAGCGTGGGCTTCTGCTACGGCGGCGGCATGGTCAACTTCCTGGCGACAAAGGTGCCGGAACTGCTGGCCGGTGCGCCTTTCTACGGCGCCGCGCCAGCAGTGGACCAGGCGGCGCGCATCAAGGCCGAGCTGACGGTGGTCTTTGCCGACAACGACGAACGCATCAACGCCGCCTGGGGGCCATACGAAACGGCGCTGAAAGCCGCGGGTGTGAAGTACGAAGCCTTCAAGTACCCCGGCACGCAGCACGGCTTCAACAACGACACCACACCGCGTTTTGACGCGCCGTCGGCGGCGCAGGCCTGGGCGCGCACGCTGGCGCTGTTCAACCGCACGCTGAGGTAGCGGCTGCCGGATCAGTGCAGCCAGGAGCCGCTGAAGAAGCCAGCGCGGACCGGCGGGGCCAGGCTCAGCTGGGCTTGCACCAGGCCCGCTTCTGCAGGGTGGTCGGCGCAGTCGAAGTGCTGGCCACCCGCCAAAGCCTGCATGGCCCGGTTGCCTGGCATCACGTCGCCGGTCAGGCAGGTCAGGCCTTGGTCGCGGCCGGCTTGCACCAGGGCCGCCAGCAAGCGCCCACCGATGCCTTGGCGCTGCCAGGCATCGGCCACAGCCAGCGCAAACTCGGCCCCAGGGGCAGCGGCTGTGCGCACCCAGCGGCCTTCGCCCACGGCGTGCTCCAGGCCGTCCTGCTGGCAGGTGACGATGAAGGCGGCATGGCGGTCGAAGTCAGCGGTGGCCATCCAGGTCAGGCGCGCGTCGGACAGGCGGCCTACCGCACCATGGAAGCGGCTGTAGCGGGCCGCGCGGGACAAGCCCCGTTCAAACAGGTCGCCCAGCAGTGCGGCGTCACTGGTGCGCACCGGGCGCAGCGTCAGCCGGGTGCCGCAGGAGGCGGTCCACTCGACAGTCCCATGCGCTGGCGTGGGAAGCCGGCTGGCTTGCGCGGTCCAGGTGTGGGCAAAGTTGAACATGGTGGGCGCTCCTCGTCGGTCGGCAACAAGCCAACCGGTGCACCCATGGTCACGGGCACAGGGCCCGACTACGCGTCTCGGTTCAATAGTGACCGGTGGACGGCTGCGCGCGCCGCCGGTACGCCGCCACGACCTCGCGGAAGGCCGCAATGGCCTGGATCAGCCGGTCACGGTCAGCGACGTCAGTGACTTCGGCTGCACGCGCCTGGACGTCGGCGTGCAGCTGCTCCAGCATCGCCGCGGCGCGGGCATCACCCAGGGCTTCCAGCACCTGCTGGCAGGTCCAGCGCAGGTCGATGGTCTCGTGCGCGGGGTAGTCGGCCAGTTCGCTGTGCAGCCTGTGCAGAACCTTGTCCAGCGCCAGCAAGGCCGACCCGGGCTGACCCAGGCGCACTTCGCACAGCGCCATGGTCGCCATCACATCGCAGGCTTCGAGCGGGTCATTCAGGGCCTCGTGCAGCGCCTGCGCCTGCACGCCGTACTGCAGCGCGACCGTGGCCTCGCCTTGCGCCAGGTGCAGGCCGGCCAGAAAGCGGCGTGTCACCGCCTGCATCCGCCGGTCATCGACGGCCAGAAAAGTGGCCAGGTTCTGCTCATGCCAACGAATGGCCGCGGCCGTGTCGCCCAACCCGGCTGCAGCCTGCGCCAGACGCACCTGGCCCCAGGCGATCGCTTGCGGGGAACCTATGGTCTGACCCAGCGCGCGCGCCTGTTCGCCCCAGGTGGCCGTCTCTTCCCACCGGCCCAGTTGGTTGCTCGCGGCGGCCAGGTTGTCCAGCGCGCCCAGTTGCAGCCGGGGCTCTCCCAGCGCCACACCGCGCTCCAGCACCGCAGTCAAGGCGCTGCGTGCCGCGTCGAAACGGCTGAGCATCACCGAGACCATGCCCGACAAGGTCAGCAGCTTGGCCTCGGTCTCGACCCGCGTGTGCTCGTTCTCGATCTTGCCGGCCCAGGGCATGCCGATCTCGATGTGCCTGCCGGACCCCGCGTAGTCATGCCGAGCCAGGTGCAGCCACGCCAGCTGGCCTTGCGCCATGGCGGCCCAGCGCGCGGCGCCACAGCGTTCGGCCAGATCGAAGGCCTGGCGGGCCAGTGGTTCCGAGGCGGCGGCGTCGCCGCGGCGGTCGGCCAGCAGGGACTTGCTGAACAACCAGGCCGCCCGTTTCTTGTCGTCCGGGTGAAGCTCGAGCAATGCGGCCCACTGCGCGTGCAGCACATCTTGGGCCGACCGGTCGCCCATGGTGTCGGCGATGTCCTCCAGCCGCTCCACCAGTGCCATCCGTCGCCCCGGATCCGACTCGCCCAGCAAGCGCAGGGCGCGGCGCAAGTAGTCATCGGCCGCTTTGTTGGCATAACGATTCTTGGCCTCATTGCCCGCCTGCTCGAAGCAATCCACCGCCAACGCGGACTCGTCGGCCCGTTCGGCATGTTCGCCCGTCATGGCCAGGAACTCCGCGCCGCGGCCTTTGGTGCGTTCGGCCAGCCAGCGCGCCACGGCGCCGTGGCCCAGGCGGCGCTCGGCCTTCAGCAGCGTGTCGTAGGTCACCTGGTGCAGCAGGTGGTGGTGGAAGTGCCGCTGCGGCGTGCCTTCGAAGTCGCTGGTGTCGTGGGCATGCACAAAGGCCGCACGTTGCAGTGCAGGCAGGGCTTGCGGTGCCTGGGCGTCCAGGGCTTGCAGGGCGTCGTCCCAGAAGACGTGGCCAATGACGCTGGCCTGGCGGGCGGCTTGTTGTTCGCCCGCCGGCAGCGCGTCCAGCCGCGCCTGCAGCAGGCCCACCAGGGTTCCCGGCAGGTGCAAGGTTTGCAGCCGCTCCAGGTGCACCGTCCAGTGCGGTTCACCAACAGCGATCACACCGTCGTCAACCAGCCGGCGCACCAGCTCTTCCATGTAGTACGGGTTGCCCTCGGCGCGGCCGACGATGAGCGCGCTGAGCTGGACGGGCACCGGGTGGATGCGCTGCAGCAGCGCCTGCGCCAGTTCGTCACTCTGCGCTGCGGCCAGCGGGCTCAGCTGCAGCAGGGTGTCGGGCGTTCCCCAATCGGGCCGGCGCACGAGCAGGGTCGGCCGGCCGGTCAGGACCAGCGCCAGCGGCAATTCAGCGGCGTGGGCCACCAGGTGCTGCAGCAGGTCCAGCGAACCGTCGTCGGCCCAGTGCAGGTCTTCGACGATCAGCACGGGCAGGGACTTGCCCTGGGCGGCCAGCCCTTGCAGATAAGCCCGGCACGCGGCGAATGCCTGGTCGCGCAGTGATCGCGGGTCCAGGCCACGCACATGCGAGCTCTCGCTGAAGTCCAGCCCCGCGAGTTGGCCGATCAGCTGGGCCTGTCGTGTTGCCTGCTCTTCGCCGCGTTCGTTGAACCACGGGCTCAGCCCCTCGACGACCTTGCGGCGGGCGGCCTCGGCACTGTCGGTGTCGGCCACGCTGAACTGCGTGGCCAGCAGGCTGCGCAACAAGCCCCAAGGCCGCAGCATGCCGTCAGGTTGCGAGCGCAGGGTCAGCACGCGGCAATCGATCAACGCGGCGGTCAGTTCGCGCAGCAGCCGGCTTTTGCCCAGTCCGGCGTCGCCCAGCAGAGTCAGCGCCTGCAAATGCCGGGTCTGGCGGGCGCTTGAAACGGTGTCCAGCAGCCGCTGCAGTTCGGACTGGCGGCCCACGAAGGCCGTGCGCAGACCCTGCAGCCCACGCTCGACACTGGCCACGTTGCGCTCCAGCGCAGCGCGCACGAGGTAGGTCTTCATGGGCTCGGCGATGCCCTTGGCCAGCAGTGGCGGCTGCGGCTCCAGATCGAACAGCCCGCGCACCTGGCTCCAGGTGTCGTGGCTGATGCGCAGCGCCCCCGGCGGCGCGCTCTGCTCCATGCGCGCAGCGACGTTCACGGCCACGCCGATGGCGGTGTTTTCGGCTTCGATGCCGGCGCCCAGCGCCACGTCGCCGGTGTGCACGCCCACGCGCACGGCGAAGTCCGCCACGCCGTGCAGGCGCTGCGCCTGTTCGGCCTGCTCGCGGCCGGCCGCCAGCACCGCCAGCCCGGCGCGCACGGCACGCGCGGCGTCGTCCTCGCGCGCTTCGTCCATGCCAAAGGCGGCCTTGATGCCGTCGCCGGTGAAACGCAGCACGCGGCCGCCGTGCACCTGCACGATGTCGGCCATGCGGCGCATCGCTCTGCCCAGCACGTCGTGCGTGTCTTCCGCCTCCAAGCCATCGGCCATGGCGGTGGAACCGACCACGTCGGCAAACAGCACCGTTACCTGCCGGTGCCGCAGGCCGGCAGACCGCTGCAGCCCTGCGAGCCGCGCCCGCAGCGGGGCGACGGCCAGCTCAACCACAGCGTCGCCCAGCGTGGAGCGCTGGCTCTCCAGAGCCGCGATGGCGGCGAGCAGGGATTCGATGTCGGCGCCCGGCACGCTGTTCTGCCCGGGTCAGGCTGCGCGCAGGCGAAACGGCTTGAGCGCTTCTTCGCTTTGCGCCACCAGCACTTCGCGTCCATGCGCCAGCCCGCGTTCGACGATGTGGTCGAACTTCTCCCACTGCAGCATGCCCACGCGGTCCAGCGGCGGGTTGAAGTACAGGTCGGTCAGCGCTTGTGACTCGCGTTGGCGCGAGGTGCTGTACAGGATGGTCACGTTCATCAGGTACGACACCAGCGACGGGAAGCGGTAGCGCCGCTGCGATCGTGGTCGCAACCGGTCGCGCAGCAACGCCCAGGGGCCTGGCACCTCGTCGTTTTCAAAGCGGCGCGCCTTGCGGAAGCTGAGGTCGGCGCCGATGACCTTGCCGATGCCGCGCTGCGCACGCATCACGTCCACCGGGAAGTTGTTGAAGGTGCCACCGTCGCAGAGCAGCTCGCCGTCGACCAGCACCGGGGGCAGCGCGCCGGGTATCGCGATGCTGGCCAACAGGGCCTTGAGCAGCGAGCCCTGGTGAATGACCTGTTCCGTGGCCTGCGAATAGTTGCTGGCGACGCAGAACCAGTTCTTCCACAGGTCCTCTGCGTCGGGTTCGAAGCCCGTGAGCTCGTTCAGGGCCGCCTTCACCACACGCTTGAGCCGCTGCCCGGTGATCAGCGACAGCAGTGGCACCAGGTTGTAGTCGCCCGTCGGGTTGACGCTGAAGGCCTTGCGCGCCAGCGCCATCACGCGGTCCCAGGGCTGGTCGGACGCGATCAGCGTGGCCATGATGGAACCGATGCTGGTGCCGCCGACAAAGTCGACCTCGACGCCGCTTTCCTGCAGCGCACGGTACAGGCCCAGATGGGCGCAGCCGCGGGCGCCGCCACCGGCCAGCACCAGGCCCACGGCGGTGCGGCTTTGTATGCGGGCCAGCCGCGCCATGTCGTGCGCCAGCGCGGGCCGGATGTGGACGTGGCCGGCCAGCGGCCGCCGCGCCAGCCACTGCCGCGTGCCGCTTGGGCAGCGCAGGTCGGCAGGGTGCAGCAGCACCAGCACCTCGGCCGCTTCGATGCGGCCCGGGCGCCGCATCAGGACTTCGGTCTCGGTCGCATGCAAGGCCAAGGGCTGCATCGCGTCGGCGAGCAGCAGCAGCTCGTCGCTGCGCCGGCTGCAGCGGCGCGTCCAGGCGGTGGGGCCGTCGTCTCCAACCAGCAGCACGAAGTCGTGCTCGGCTTCGCGTTCGTCCAGGAACAGGCCGATGCGGCGGTCAGCGTCGCCGCCGTCGCCGTCGCCGCCGTCGCCATCGATGTCGACAGGGCTTTGCGCCAGTCCCGGTTGGCCCAAGGCCAGGTCCAGCGAGTTGGCATCGACGACGCAGACCCTGCCGATCGGGCCCAGCGCTGCGGCCAGCTTCTGCGCCATGCCGGGTGCATCGACACCCGCGGTGATTGGCAGCAGCGCCATCGCCACCGGCTTGGCGATGGCCGGGCGGCGCTTGGCTGTCTCCAGCCGCTCGATGATCTGCCGCGTCAGCGCGATCGACAGGGCTGTGCTGCTGGACAACAGTTGCATGAAGGCCGGTTTGCCGAGCCGCACCAGCACCGAGTCCCTTGCCGCCACCACCGTGGCGTTGCGCGGCGCGTTGGTGTAGAGACTCATCTCGCCGATGAAGCGCCCGCGTGCCATGTCGCGCACGAACCGTTCTTGGCCGTGTTCGTCGCGCATGTACACACGCAGGCGGCCGCTGACGGACAGGTACATGGAGTCACCCGGTTCACCCTGGGCCATCAGGGTCTGGCCGGCGGCAATTTCTACCCATTCCAGCTGTTCTTTCAGCAGGGTCATTGCTGAAGGGTCCATGTCGCCGAGGCAATCGTGCAGGAGTCGGTCTAGAAGCTCGTCCCGGAAGTGGTGTGGCATGCGCTCGGTGGTGGGTTCCATGGCGGTTGGCGGCCGCGCGCTGCGCGTCAAGCTTGAATATAGGCGGCGGCCAGTGCCTGCAGGTGCGCCCGGGACGCGTCGTCCAGGTGCGGTGCCAGCAGCGACAGCGCGTGGTAGCCGCCGCGGCCCATGGCGGCGGCGGCGCTTTCGGGCTCCAGCGCGCGGCGCGGGTCGCGTACGTATTCGTAGCTGAGCCAGTAGGTCACCACCACCACCATGCTGGTGGCGGCGGGCGCGGCTGCAGCGCCGGTGATGCGCACGGCGCCGTTGCGCGCCAGGCCGTCCAGCAGCGCGTGCATGGCACGCTGCTTGTTCTTCAGCACGAACTGGAAGTGCGTCTCCAGGCGCCGGTTCTTGCTGAGCAGGTCGTTCAAGTCGCGGTACAGGAAGCGGTAGCTCCAGATCAGCTCGAACAGCATGTGGAAGAAGAGCCAGGCGTCTTCCACGTTCTCCACACCATCGGCGGCCTGCAGGATCTCGCCCAGCGCCTTTTCGTAGCGGTCGAAGAGCGTGTTGATGAGCTCGTCTTTGGCCGGGTAGTGGTAGTACAGATTGCCTGGGCTGATGCCCAGTTCGGCGCTGATCAGCGTGGTGCTGACGTTGGGTTCACCGAAGCGGTTGAACAGGTCCAGCGTCACCTCAAGGATGCGTTCTGCGGTGCGGCGGGGCTTCTTGGGGGCGGTGGCCATGGATTGACTGTAGCGGCGCAGGGTCTGGGGTGGCCTGCCTACAATCCCGGCCCTCATGCCGTCCCAACCCGCCGTCCGTTTTCAGAACGTCTCCAAGCTCTACAAGAGTGCCCGTGGCAGCTTCAAGGCGCTGGACGATGTGTCCTTCGACATTGAACCCGGCGAGTTCTTCGGCCTGCTGGGCCCCAACGGCGCCGGCAAGACCACGCTGATCAGCGTCCTGGCGGGTCTGTCCCGCGCCACCGGCGGCACCGCCACGGTGATGGGGCACGACGTGGTGTCCGACTACGTGGAAGCGCGCAAGCGCCTGGGCATCGTGCCGCAGGAACTGGTCTTCGACCCCTTCTTCAGCGTGCGCGAGACGCTGCGCATCCAGGGCAGCTACTTCGGCGTCAAGAACAACGACGCCTGGATAGACGAGGTGCTGGCCGAACTGGGCTTGTCGGACAAGGCCAACGCCAACATGCGGCAGTTGTCGGGTGGCATGAAGCGGCGCGTGCTGGTGGCGCAGGCGCTGGTGCACCGGCCGCCGGTGATCGTGCTGGACGAACCCACGGCGGGCGTGGACGTGGAACTGCGCCAGACCCTGTGGCGCTTTGTCGCGCGCCTGAACCGCGAAGGCCACACGGTGCTGCTGACCACGCATTACCTGGAAGAAGCCGAAGCGCTGTGCGGCCGCATCGCCATGCTGCAGCTGGGCAAGCTGAAGGCGCTGGACAAGACTTCTGCGCTGCTGGCCGGCCGCGCCAGCACCATGCTGCGTTTCAAGACGGACAGCGCGCTGCCGCCAGCCTTGCTTGCGCAGTCGCGGGTGACGGGCCGCATCGTGCAGGTCAAGGCGCATGACGCGGCGGAAGTCGAAACGCTGCTGACCACACTGCGCAGCAGCGGCGTGAAAGTGGAGGACCTGGAGATCGGCCGCGCCGACCTGGAAGACGTCTTCCTGGAAATCATGCAGGGTGAACCGCAGGTGGCGGCATGATTCGTTTCACAGGCGCTGCCCCGCTGTTCCGCAAGGAAGTCCTGCGCTTCTGGAAAGTGGCCTTCCAGACCGTGGCCGCGCCTGTGCTGACGGCCATGATGTACCTGCTGATCTTCGGCCACGTGATGGACGGCACTGCCAAGGCGCTGCCCGGTGTGGCCTACACCAGCTTCCTGATCCCGGGCCTGGTGATGATGAGCGTGCTGCAGAACGCTTTTGCCAACAGCAGCAGCAGCCTGATCCAGAGCAAGATCACGGGCAACCTGGTGTTCCTGCTGGTCACCCCGCTGTCGCATTGGGCCTGGTTCGCGGCCTATGTGGGCGCGTCCATCGTGCGGGGCTTGTGCGTCGGCCTGGGTGTGCTGTTGGTGACGGTGTGGTTCGTGCCGCTGAGCATGGCCGAGCCCTGGTGGATCATCGTCTTCGCGGCCCTGGGCGCGGGCATGATGGGTTCGCTGGGTTTGATCGCCGGCCTGTGGGCGGAGAAGTTCGACCAGCTGGCCGCTTTCCAGAACTTCATCATCATGCCGATGACGTTTCTGTCGGGCGTTTTCTATTCGGTGCACTCGCTACCAAGCGTGTGGCAGGCGGTGAGCCACTTGAACCCGTTTTTCTACATGATCGACGGATTCCGGCGCGGCTTCTTCGGTGCCAGCGACGTATCGCCCTGGTTGAGTCTGCTGGTGGTGGGCACGGCCTTCGTTGTCGTGGCGTTGATCGCACTCAGGCTGCTGTCTACCGGCTACAAGTTGCGTTCCTGAGACAATCGCGGCCATGGCAGACCCTACGCCCCAGGAAGTCCGCAGCTTCATCGCTGCGGGGCTGGCCTGCACGCACGTGGAAGTGGAAGGTGATGGCCGCCACTTCTTCGCCACCATCGTCTCTGCCGAATTCGAAGGCCTGCCGCGTGTGCGGCGGCACCAGCGTGTCTACGCCGCCCTGGGCGATAGAATGCGCGAAGAGATCCACGCCCTGTCCATGAAGACGCTCACCCCCGCCGAACACGCCGCTGCATCTGCCGCGGTGCCATCGGCTGCGGGTCTCCACCACCACTGACAAACCCCTGCGGTGCGCCGCGGGGGGCCGCTGCGCGCCACCTGCGGGTCGGCGAGTTGGACGGTCTTCCCTGCGGATGCACGGCAAGAGCCCACCAGCACACAGCCATGATCACGTTCGCACTGTCCAAGGGACGCATCTTCGACGACTCGATGCCGCTGCTGCGCGCGGCTGGCATCGAGGTGCTGGAAGACCCGGAAAAGAGCCGCAAGCTCATCATCGGCACCAGCCGCCCTGACGTGCGTGTGGTGCTGGTGCGCGCCACCGACGTGCCCACCTATGTGCGCCATGGCGGGGCCGACCTGGGGGTGGCGGGCCTGGACACGCTGCTGGAAGACGGCGACGGTTTGTACAAGCCGCTGGACCTGAAGATCGCGCGCTGCCGCATGAGCGTGGCCACACGCGCCGACTTCGACTACGCCGCCGCGGTGAAGCAGGGCTCACGCATCCGCGTGGCCACCAAGTTCACCCACACCGCGCGCCAGCACTTCGCGTCCAAGGGCGTGCACGTGGACCTGATCAAGCTCTACGGCAGCATGGAATTGGCGCCGTTGACAGGCCTTGCCGACGCCATCGTGGACCTGGTGTCCACGGGCAGCACGCTGAAGGCCAACCACCTGGTCGAGGTCGAACGCATCATGGACATCAGCGCGCGCCTGGTGGTCAACCCGGCGTCACTGAAACTCAAGCGTGAGCCCATGCGGGCGCTGATCGACGCGTTTGAGGCGGCGGTCGCAGCGCAGTCATGAGCACTGTCAACATCCGCCGCTTGGCGACGATTGACGAAAGCTTCGAGCTTGACTTTCAGCGGGTGCTGCACTGGTCGGCCGAGACTGACGGCGCCATCGAAGACCGTGTGGCCGGGATTATTGCCGACGTGCGTGCACGCGGCGATGCTGCCGTGCTGGAACTGACGGCGCGCTACGACGGCGTGCAGGCCAATGACATGGCCGCGCTGGAGATCGGTGCCGACGAACTGCGTGCGGCCTTGGACGCCATCACGCCTGCACAACGCGCCGCGCTGACCGCAGCTGCGGACCGGGTGCGCGACTACCACCAGCGCCAGCTGGATGCGTCCAGCCGCAGCTGGCAGTACCGCGACGCCCACGGCACGCTGCTGGGCCAGAAGGTGACGCCGCTGGACCGTGTGGGCATCTACGTGCCAGGGGGCAAAGCCGCCTACCCGAGCAGCGTCTTGATGAACTCGATTCCCGCACAAGTGGCGGGCGTGGGCGAAATCATCATGGTCGTGCCCACGCCTAGAGGTGAGCGCAACGCGCTGGTGCTGGCGGCGGCGCACATCGCTGGCGCACACCGCGTCTTCACCATTGGTGGCGCGCAGGCCGTGGCCGCGCTCGCGTATGGCACGGCCACCGTGCCGCGGGTCGACAAGATCACCGGCCCCGGCAACGCCTACGTGGCCAGCGCCAAACGCCGTGTGTTCGGCCAGGTCGGCATCGACATGATCGCCGGGCCCAGCGAGATCCTGGTGCTGGCCGACGGCACGACGCCGCCCGACTGGGTGGCCATGGACCTGTTCAGCCAGGCCGAACACGACGAACTGGCGCAGAGCATCCTGCTGTGCCCGGACGCGGCCTACATCGCGGCGGTGCACGAAGCCATCAACCGCCTGCTGCCGGAGATGCCGCGCCGCGACGTGATCCGCGCCAGCCTGGAAGGCCGCGGTGCGCTGATCCACACCCGCAGCCTGGAAGAGGCCTGCGAGATCAGCAACCGCATCGCGCCGGAACACCTGGAAGTCAGCTCGCGCGAACCGGCGCAGTGGGAGCCGCTGCTCAAGCACGCCGGCGCCATCTTTCTGGGTGCCTACACGAGCGAAAGCCTGGGGGACTACTGTGCCGGGCCCAACCACGTGCTGCCCACGTCGGGCACGGCACGTTTCAGCTCACCGCTGGGCGTGTACGACTTCGTCAAGCGCAGCAGCCTCATTGAAGTGAGCGAAGCGGGTGCGCAGGTGCTGGGGCCGATCGCGGCGGAACTGGCCTATGGCGAAGGCTTGCAAGGGCACGCGCGTGCTGCCGAACTGCGCTTGAATCCGGCGGTGGTCCAGGTCACGCCGGTGCCCGTGAACTTCAGCGTCAGGCCCGTGGATGCGGCCAACCTGGACGCTGTGCTGAAGCTGCAGGCGGCGCCGGGCCAGCGTGCCTTTGTGGCGACCGCAGAACGCTCGCTGGCACAAGTCGCGTACGAGCCCGCAGGGCGTGCGCTGGCCATGTTCGACGGTGACACCGCCGTTGGCATGATGCTGCTGTACGACGCCCGCCAGGACAAGAAGAAGCCGGCCGAACAGCTCTACGTGTGGCGGCTTCTGGTCGACGCGCGCCACCAGCGCCGCGGTTACGGCCGCCTGGCCATGGAGTGGATCGTGGCCGAGGCCCAGCGTCTGGGCATGAAGGAAGTGGGCTTGTCACATGTCTTCAAGGACGGCCACGCCGGCCCGTTCTATATGAAGCAGGGCTACACCAACACCGCCGAGATCGACGACGGAGAACACAACATCCTGCAGAGATTGACCTGATATGAGCAC
>JANOAM010000438.1:0-1869 GCA_031411215.1 Betaproteobacteria bacterium | reverse complement strand
CACTTTAGCGGCCGGCCCCGCGGCCTTGCTCAGTTGCGGTGCATCACTTGAACTCGATGCGCCGCGCCTCGATGCGCGTGCGGTCGCTGCTCAGCACACCGGTGACTTCCACCCGGGCGTTGTTGGCCAGCGTGGCCTCGGTGCCGTTGACGTAGGTCACCGTGCTGCCGCCGTACCAGACCGTCACACCACGCAGCGCGAAAGTCTTGTCGGTGGTGTTGAGGTTGCCCATGTTGCCGCGCAGTTCCATCGGGCGCTGGTCGGGCGTACGGCGCGCTTCGATCTCCACGCGGGTGGCGACCAGGATGCCGTTGCTCACCGTGCCATGCACTTCGACGCGGGCACCCAGGACCACGCCGACCGTGCCGTCCGGGAAGGCGGCGTTGGTGGCGTTGACCTTGAGGCCGCTGATCTCGAAGTCCGTGGCCGACGTGAACACAGTGATCGCACCTTCAACTTCGGCGTCGCGGTTGGCGTCCGGCAGGCGCAGGCCGCCGCGCAACGCGGTGGCCACCCACGCACCGCCGACCTGCGTGGTCTGCAGGCGCACACGCACGATCTGGCCGTTGGTCAGGCCCGGGGGCACCAGGCCAGCCGGCAGGCCGACATAAGAGACCAACTGGCCGTTGATCGTGAAGGTCTTGGCCGTGGTGTCGAGGTTGGCGATGACACCGCGGATCTTGTAGAACGTGGCGCCCGCCCTGGGCTCGATGCGCGTGGCGACGATGCGGCCGTTGGCCGGGTCCAGGATGCCGTGCACTTCCAGCACGGCACCAGCGGTCAGCGCCGACAGGCCACCGGCCAGGGTGCTGTCGAACACCGTGCTGGTGGTGACCAGCACGGTCTGGCCCAACACCACAACGGTGGAGGCTGTGAGGTTGATCGCGCCCACCGGGCCCACCACTTCGCTGCCCCAGCGGATGGCGCGTGCGATGGCCGCGCTGGCCGAGCGGTCCACCGCACCCGCATCCACCTGCACCATCATGCCCAGCTTCAGCGCCGTGCTGCTGCTGGCGTTGTCGTCGTCGTCCGTCACGGTGGCGGACGTGTCGTCAAAGCGCACACCGCCGACGAACACCGAGCCGAAGCCGGTGATGGCGCCCTGGCTGTAGGACACGGCGGCGGTGTCGGTGCTGCCGGCGTCACCGCCGCCGCCGCCACAGGCGACCAGCAATGCGGCAGCGCAGAAGGAAGCGCCAGCCGCCAGGGCCGTACGCCAGTCAGTCAGTCGAGAGAGTTTCATGGGGGCTTCTCCAGGTCGGGCGCAGAAGGCCGGGATGGCCGCTGCATGGATCCCAGTATAAATGTGCAGATCGCACATTTGTATGTCCAGTTGTTTCGGCCGTGACCAAACAGGCGGGATTCTTCACGCGCTAACCTTGCCTGATGCCGCCGCGCCGCTGGATCGCCCACCTGGACATGGACGCGTTCTATGCCTCGGTAGAACTGCTGCGCTACCCGGAACTGACGGGCCAGCCGGTGGTGATTGGCGGCGGCCGGCGGCACCAGCCGGTGCTGCAGCCCGACGGCACTCGGCGCTTTTCCACCCTGGACGGTTATGCGGGCCGCGGCGTCATCACCACCGCCACCTATGCGGCGCGGGACCTGGGCGTGCACAGCGGCATGGGCCTGATGAAGGCCGCCGCACTGGCGCCGCAGGCCGTGCTGCTGCCGGTGGACTTTGAACAGTACCGGCGCTATTCCAGGATGTTCAAAGCCGCCGTGGCCGAGGTGGCGCCGGTGGTCGAAGACCGCGGCATCGACGAGATCTACATCGACCTGACCGACGTGCCCGGCGCGCAGGACAGCGTGGGCCACGACGCCAACGGCGGTGTGCGCGGCGTGGCGCAGGAACTGCGCAACAACGTC
>JANOAM010000437.1:0-2660 GCA_031411215.1 Betaproteobacteria bacterium | reverse complement strand
TCGTTCATCTTCTTCGGGATCGACGGCTACACGAGCTTCACGGGCGGTGGCAACACGACGGTGGCCAAGGTGGACGGTGTGTCCATCACACGTGCGGAATGGGAAAACGTGCACCAGCGTGCCATTGACCGCGCGCGCCGCCAGAACCCGGAGCAGGACAACAAGAGCCTGGATTCACCCGAGGCGCGGCACGACACACTGGACGGTCTGATGCGCGACCGCGTGCTGATTGCCGCGGCCACCAAGATGCACCTGGCGCCCAGCGACGACCGCTTGCGCCGCCTGTTTGCCACTGACCCGCAGTTCCAGGGCCTGCGCAACCCCGACGGCAGCGTCAACCGTGAGCTGCTGGCCATGCAGGGCCTCAACTCCGACCAGTTCGCGCAGCAACTGCGCCAGCAGTACGCGGTGCAGCAGGTGATGGGTGGCATCGTGACCACCTCGGTCACCACCAAGTCCGTTGCCGGCGCCACGCTGGACCCGCTGCTGCAGCGCCGCGAACTGCAGTTCCAGCGCTTCGACCCTGTCGCCTACCGTGCCGCCGTGCAGGTCACGGATGCCGACCTGGAAGCCTTCTACAAGTCCGAGCAAGCCGCCTTCAAGGCGCCCGAGCAGGCCGAGATCGAATATGTGATGCTGGACTTCGAGACCATGGGCAAAGGCATCACGGTCAGCGAAGAGGAACTGCGCAAGAGCTATGCCGAACCGGCGGCTGCCGCGCGCTACACCACGCCCGAAGAGCGCCGCGCCAGCCACGTGCTGATCAAGGTCGAGAAGGACGCGTCTGCGGCCGACAAGGCCAAGGCCAAGGCTCGTGCTGAAGAACTGCTGGCCCAGGTGCGCAAAGCACCCGCGACCTTTGCCGACGTGGCGCGAAAGAGTTCGCAGGACCCGGGCTCGGCTGCGCAAGGCGGTGACCTGGACTTCTTCGGCCGTGGTTCCATGGTCAAGCCTTTCGAGACCGCCGCGTTCACGCTCAAGCAGGGTGAGATCAGCGATGTCTTCGAAACCGACTTCGGTTTCCACTTCCTCACCGTCACCGGCGTGAAGGGGGGTCAGAAGAAGTCGTTTGAAGAGGTGCGCCCCGAACTGGAAGCCGAGTTGCGCAAGGCCCGCGCCAAGGCCGAGTGGGCCAAGGTGGCCGAGACCTTCACCAACACCGTCTACGAACAGTCCGACAGCCTGCAGCCGGTGATCGACAAGCTGAAGCTTGAGAAGAAGACCGCCACCGTGCTGCGCAACCCGGTGCCCGGTTCCAGCGGTCCGCTGGTGTCGACCAAGCTGCTGGACGCCGTGTTCGGCACCGAGGCCGTGGCCAACAAGCGCAACACCGACGCGATCGAGGTCGCGCCGAACCAACTGGTGTCCGCGCGCGTGGTGAAGCACCTGCCCGCCCGGGTGCTGCCCCTGGCCAACGTGAAGGAGCAGGTGCGCAACGGCCTCATCGCCCGCCGCGCCGCAGAACAAGCCCGCAAAGACGGCGAAGCCCGCCTGGCGGCCGTGAAGGCCGCACCGGCCGAGGCCTTGCCCGAAGCCAAGACTATTTCTCGCGTCAAGCCCGAAGGTCTGCCGCGCCCGGTGCTTGAAGCCGCGCTGCGTGCCGACGCCGGCAAGCTGCCGGCCATCATCGGTGTGGACCTGAAGGAACAGGGCTACGTGGTGCTGCGTGTGTCGCAGGTGCTGCCGCGCGAAGAAGTGCCGGGTGGCGATGACGCCCTGCGTGCGCAGTTCGGCCAGGCCTGGGCCCGCGCCGAGGGCGACGCCTACCTGGCCGCGCTGAAGAAGCGCTTCAAGGCCGAAGTGAAGGCCGATGTGGCCACACTGCCCGACGCTGCATCTGCACCGGGGCGCTGAAAGGCAAAGCAGCTATAATTTGCGGCTCTGCGGTGGCTGTAGCTCAGTTGGTAGAGTCCCAGATTGTGATTCTGGTCGTCGTGGGTTCGAGTCCCATCAGCCACCCCACCCAGTCAAGATTCAGCGCATGAACAAGGCCCCTCGCGGGGCCTTGTTTGTTTGGTGCGCACGCTTGCAGCGGCCGCTGCCTACATGCTGCGCCGGTACTGGCCACCCACCTCAAACAGCGCGTGTGTGATCTGCCCCAGGCTGCACACACGCACCGCGTCCATCAGTACCTCGAAGACATTGCTGTTGGCGATGACCGCCTGCTGCAGCCGCTGCATTTGGGCGGGCGCCTCGGTGGCGTGGCGCGTGTGGAAGTCGTGCAGGCGCTTCAGCTGGCTCTGCTTTTCTT
The DNA here is from genome assembly GCA_031411215.1 of Betaproteobacteria bacterium. Lineage (GTDB taxonomy): Bacteria > Pseudomonadota > Gammaproteobacteria > Burkholderiales > Burkholderiaceae_C > Rubrivivax. The sequence continues at coordinate 409 of JANOAM010000437.1, read as the reverse complement.
CGTCGGTGCTGCGCGCCAGTTCAATGTGCTCGGGCACCGGGTCGCCATGCGGGTTGCGGAAGGTGTTGACGCCGATGATGGGGTACTCGCCGGTGTGCTTCTGCATCTCGTAATGCATGGACTCTTCTTGGATCTTGCTGCGCTGGTAGCCGGTTTCCATCGCGCCCAGCACGCCGCCGCGTTCGGCGATCTTCTCGAACTCCGCCAGCACGGCTTCTTCCACCAGTTCGGTCAGCTCGTCGATGATGAAGGCGCCCTGGCTGGGGTTTTCGTTCTTCGCCAGGCCCCACTCGCGGTTGATGATCAGCTGGATGGCCATGGCACGGCGCACACTTTCCTCGGTAGGCGTGGTGATGGCCTCGTCGTACGCGTTGGTGTGCAGGCTGTTGCAGTTGTCGTAGATGGCGAT
>JANOAM010000436.1:0-7276 GCA_031411215.1 Betaproteobacteria bacterium | reverse complement strand
CCCGGCCCCGCCAATCGGGGTTCAGCCGGTGTGCGGCTGCCGGCGGCGCTGCGTCGCCCACAAGCCGAACATCGCCAGACCGACCAGCAGGGCCGATGCCGGCTCGGGCACCGTGCCGTCGCCGCCGCTGCCCGTGTCGTAGCTCAGCGTGTCAAACATGGCCAGCCGGGACACGCCACCGTTGGGATTCACAAAGCCGCTCAGCCGGATGGCCCGTATGTTGGCACTGCTGCTGTTGAAAGACAGCGTGTCCCAGCCGCTGCTGCAGAAGTTGCCCGTCAGGCAGCTGTCGCCGACGATGTCCCAGGTGTCTACACCAATACGGTTGGCCGCCGTGAGGCTGGTGCTGTTGTAGACCGCCATGAAGGGCAGGCCGCCTATGCCCAGGAACTGGTCCGTGGCCACCAGAAAGGCTGCGGCGATGCTCACCGAACTGACAGCGGTGTCGAAGTAGATGTCAATGGCATCCGTGCTCTGGTTGAAAGCGTAGAAGTTGACCTGGCCGGACAAGCCCAGGATGTTGTTGCCCGTGTCGGTTGACGGTGCGGACCAGGTGCGCACGGGCACGTGGACGTCCACTGGAGCGTCGAAGGTCAGGCCCGCGTAGGCGTGGGTGATGTTGGTGTTGACAGCGCCGTCGAAGTCGATCGTGACAACGGCCGCTTGCGCCGCGGTGCTCAATAGCGCGCTGGCGAAGGCAAGGGGGATGAGTTTCATGGAGTGCTTCCTTGAAGAAGAGGAGATAGGTGGCTGCTTGCAGCCGCCGCCTGGGTCTTGCTGCGCAACGCCGCTGCGGCACACAACACCACCACCGTACGCGGCAGGGCGTTAGCGAGGCGTTATGGCGGCGCACCCGGCGCCTGGTGTTCCTAGGGGGCTCGCCCGGCCGTTCAGCCGGCGAACACGCCGTCCGTCATGCGAATGTCCGTCAGTAGACCCAGTCCTCGTGCCGTACCGGCAGCCGGTTCAAGCGCCGGCGCAGCTGTTGCCAGTGGGGCAGGAACAGGTCCATCAGGCCCACGAACGCCTGGTTGTGGCTGGGTTCCAGCAGGTGCACCAGTTCATGGACCAGGATGTACTCCAGGCACTCCGGCGGCTTCTTGGCCAGATCGGTGTTCAGGCGGATGTCGCCCGTGGTGGTGGTGCAGCTGCCCCACTTGGTCTTCATGCGCTGCACGTGCACGCGCCGGGCTCTCACACCCAGCACCGGCTCCCATTTGGTCAGCAGCGCCGGCACCGCCTGGTGCAGCTGCTGCCGGTACCAGGCGGCAAGCACGTCCTCACAACGCGGGACGTCCGTGCCAGGCCGCACGCGCAGGTGCAACTTGCGGGGCGACAAGCTCACCGCGGGGGCCGCGTCGGCAAGGTTCAGCTCCAGCAGGTAGCGCTTGCCCCAGACAAAGTGGCTCTCCTTGGCCAGGTAGTCACGCGGCGTCTCGCGCTCCTGCGCGCGCAGCTTGCGCTGCTGCGTGCGTATCCACGCCAGCTTGGAAATGACAAACAGCCGGATCGTTTCCAGCTCCACATGCTGCGGCGCGGCCACACGCACGCGCCCATGTGGGGGCAACACGCTCAGGTGCACGTGCTTGATGGCCTTGCGCGTCACCTCGGCTTGCAGATCGCCCAGGTCCAACGTGTCGCGCAGCACCGCCTGCATCAGTACTCCCGCTGCGCAGAGACGATGGGGAACAAGCGGTTCACGGCATCAATGTCGCGCAGCACATCGAACATGGCTTGCTTGACGATCTGCTCCCGCGCCACCACGCCACGCCAGTCGGCCGGGCGGCGGGTCTTGATGGCGTTGTCCAGCAGCAGCGCCGTGTCCAGCACGCCCGTGGTGCTGCCGAACGGCGCGGCGGGTTCCCCGGCACCGGCTGCAGCCACATGGTCCCGGAGGTTGTTGAACAGGGCCAGCTGCCCCGGCGTTTTCAGCGCTGCGGGCGTGTCATCGGCTCTGCCCGCAGCCACCTGTCGGGCGACATCGGCGATGCGGGCCAGGTAGTCCTCGTATTCGATGGCCCGTTCCCGGCGCAGCCGGATGATCTCGTCCAGCAATGCCGACATGCGGGCGAAGTAGGCCGGGTCGGTCAGCTGTTCCTTCAGGATCTTGCTGCGGACGTTGTTCTCTATCGTCTCGGCAATCGACTCCCGGTTGCCCTGCATCGCGCCCAGCCGCTCGGCAATCGCGTCGGCGATGCCCGTCTTGACGATCAGGTCCAGCAGTCCCACGCCGTCAAACGGCGATATCTTGCGTGGCGCCTGCGCTTCAATGTAGGTGTCGATGAGGTGGCGCATGTCGGCCTCAAAGGGCTTCAGGTCCAGCGTCTCGCCAGCCGCGTGCCGGATGACTTCACGCAGGTTCAGGTAGTGCTTCTGCAGCGTCTTCAGCTGCTCCACCTGCCCAGCCGTGTAGCCCGCGGCTGCCATCTCGTCGGCCAGGTTGGCGTAGGCGCGTACCAGCGCCACCACGGCCTTGTAGAGCGCCACGCGCTGGGGTTCACGCGCCTTCAGGTCCGACGCAATCTCCGTGTTGCCGCAGAAGTAATGGATGTGGTTCAGGTCGCCCTTGGGCGGCTGCACCGGGTCACACAGCAGGGCCAACGCCTCCACGGCGGCGTCCAGCCGGTCGCGCCCGGCTTCCAGGCGGTCCTTCACCAGCACCTCGGGGGCTGAGCCACCCGCGCTGTGGTCCAGCTCGGCGGTGTAGACGGCAATGGCTTTTTCCACCTTCTTGAACAAGTCCTTGTAGTCGACGATGTAGCCAAAGTCCTTGTCGTCGCCGTCCAGCCGGTTGGTGCGGCAGATGGCCTGGAACAGGCCGTGGTCCTGCATGCTCTTGTCGATGTACAAGTATGTGCAGGGTGGCGCGTCAAAACCTGTCAGCAGCTTGTCCACCACCACCAGCAGCTTCATCTGCGCCGGGGCCTTGATGAAGCGGTCCTTCACGTCCTGCTCGTAGGTTTCGGTCTTGTTCAGGCCGGGGCGCGGCGCCACGTCCTTCAGCAGGTCGGTGTAGGTGTTGTAGATGAATTGCTTGTCGCTTTCGGTGTTGGCGCCGGTCTCTTCCAGCGTCACATGCGCGGCCTGCGGGTTGTAGCTGGTGACGATGGCGCAGCGGCCCTTGAACACCGTCTTGCCAAACAGCACGAAGTACTTGCAGGCTTCATAGATGCTGCTGGCCACCAGGAGAGCATTGCCACGCTCGTTGGACAGGCGCGGCTTCACCGCGAAGTCAAACACGATGTCGGCCACCACACGTTCCATGCGCGCGCGTGAACTCAGCACCTGCTGCATGGTGCCCCACTGCTTCTTCAGCTCGTCTTTTTGCCAGTCGTTCAGCCCGCGGGTCTTGGCATCAAACCACTGGTCGATCTGTTCGGTGCTGCCCAGTTGCTGGTCGATGTCGCGCGCCTCGTAGACCAGGTCCAACACCACGCCGTCTTCCACGGCTTCAGCGAACTTGTAGGTGTGGATGTAGCCGCCAAACACTTCCAGGCTGCTGGCGCGGTCGCTCTTGAGCAGCGGCGTGCCGGTGAAGCCGATGAACACGGCGTTCGGCATCATGGCTTTCATCACCCGGTGCAGCTTGCCGCCCTGCGTGCGGTGACATTCGTCCACGAAGACGAAGACCTCGCCCTGTGTGGCGCTGGGCTGCGCGGCCAGGTCGCGGATAAAGGCCTCGAAGTCATCCACGTCGCGTTTGCCGAACTTGTGCACCAGTGAGCACAGCAACCGCGGGTTGGCTTCCGCCAATTGCGCCATCAGGTCGCGCCCACTCTGGCTGCGGTGGATGCTCTCGCCCGCGGCCTTGAACACACGTTCGATCTGCTCGTCCAGCTCGTCCCGGTCGGTAATGACCACCACGCGGGCCTTCGGGTTGGATTCCAGAATCCAGCGCGCCAGCAGCACCATCAGGATGCTTTTGCCCGCGCCCTGGGTATGCCAGATGATCCCGCCGCGCCGCTGCTGCACATGGGCCTGCGCAGCCTTGATGCCGAAGTACTGGTGCACCCGCGGCAGCTTCTTCACGCCGCCGTCAAACAGCACAAAGTCGTGCACCAGTTCCAGCAGCCGCGCCTTGCTGCAGATCTTGGCCAGGTACTTGTCCAGCTTGAAGCCGCTGTTGTCGGCTTCGTCTTCTTTCCAGGTCAGGAAGTACTTGTCTTGCGTGGCGATGCTGCCGTAACGCAGGCCTTCGGAATCATTGCCCGCCAGCACCAGCTGCACCGTGCTGAAGAACCAGGCGTTGAACTCGGGCTGCTGGTTGGACAGACTCTGGCGTATGCCTTCGCCCACGCTCACGCGGCTGTTCTTCAGTTCCAGCACGGCCACGGCCAGGCCGTTGAGGTACAGCACCAGGTCGGGCCGGCGTTCGTGGCCGCCCTTCAGCGTCACCTCTTCCGCAATGGCGAAGTCGTTGGCTTCGGGTTGCTGCCAGTTCACCAGGTGCACCGTCTCGCTGGGCTGGCCGGGTGCCACCCGCACGGTCACGCCGTAGCGCAGCAGGGGATAGACGGCTTCATTGGCGGCATAGAGCGTCTGCCCGTGCTGCAAGGCCGCGGCGCGCAACTGGTGCAGCGCGGCGCTGATGTGTGCTGGGCTGTAACCCTGCCCCTGCAGGTGGGCGGTGAGCAGGCCTTCTTCAATGCAGTGGTTGCCCGGCCTGTCGGTCCAGTCGCCCAGGGCGCGGTACTTCAGCGGGCCGGTGAACAGCTGCAGCACGCGGTCTTGCGTGGCGCGTTCCGGCTTGTTGACGCTGTCGTTCATGCGGCCCTCCCTGGGCGGCTTCTCTACCTGATGGCTCAGTCTGCCTGAGGCGGTTTTCGCGGCTCGACCTGGAAGAAGCGCCACAACGCCGTTTGGGTGAACCACGCGGGCAACGCGTCGGTGTGCAGGGTGAGCTCGTCGCCGTGGCTCACCTCGGCGATCAACTCGTGCGCTTCACCCGAGTTGTCAAAGATGTAGGCGCGGTCGGCCACGGCGCAGGCGCTGTCCAGCAGTGCGATTGAGCGTGTGTAGCGCTCGCGGATCTTGTCTTCCGGCACGTCGTGCCCGCCTTCCAGAACGCGCTGCTTCACGCGTGCGATGTTGATGGCGGGGTCATCGGTGGCCACGAAGTACAGGTAGGTGCGGTAACCGGCGTGCTGAGCTTCGCGCAGGAAGTCGATCTTGTCTGGAGACGACATCACCGTCTCGAATGTGAAGGTGCTGCCTTGCTCCAGCAGTTCGCGGCGGATAGCGTCGGCCAGCACCGCCGCCACGTAGGAGTTGGCCGCGCCTGGTGGCAGCGTCAAGGCCAGCGTCGGGCTCAACCGTATTTGGCTGGCCACGCCCTGCAGACCATTGCGTGCCAGCAGCGTGGAGGCAGCCAGATGCGCGACAAACCGGGCTTGCAAGGGCTCGTGCGGGCCGGTCAAGCCGAACCCGGCCACATCCAAGCCGCCGGCCTGGCCCAAGGCTCTTTCGATGTCGTCGGCGTTGACGTAGGCCCCGATCCATTCGGGGCGCAGCAACCGATGGATGGTGCTCTTGCCCGAGCCATTGGGCCCGGCAAAGACCCGCAGCCGGGGCTGCGACAGGACAGCGTTCACCGTTGCCCGGTGGGCCCTGAAGGCGCCTTGATGCGCTTGAGCACCAGGCCGCGCTGCACCGGCGTGCTGGCCGGCAGCGCCTTGATGACACGCTCTTCGCCGCTGGCCTTGCGCTCCACCAGCAGCCCGCTGGCGGACCTCATCACCACCCGGCCTTGCTGGTCCAGCGCGCGCTGGTGGGCGGCGCGTCCGGCCTGCGTGGCCAGTTGTGGAATGCGCTGCTCGCCAGCCAGCATGGTGGCTTCGCTGATGGGGGGTGTGCGGCGCATGGGTTGCTCAAGGGTGAGGACTGGCGGTCATTCTGCAACGAAAGGCGCGCACCAGACCATGCGTGCCATGGCAGTCAGTCGTCGTCCAGCGCCAGTGTCCCCTGCGGCGGCACCGGCGGCCAAGTCCCAGCGGACACACGCCCCTGGACCCAGCGGTGCATGGCGGCGTCTTCCACCGCGTATTCACCCCGGGCCGATTTCCACACCAGCGCCGGTGTGCGCTGGCGCAGCGCTTCCAGCGCCTTCTGCGCCTGCTGCACGCTCACAGGGCGGCCCAGTTTGTCGCGGTAGAAGCGCAGCGCGTCGGCGTCATAGGGCCGGAAGCGCGGGCCCTGGTCCAGCATGCGCCACAGCACGGCCTGTTCGCTGGGTTTGAGGCCCAGGTAGTCGGATTCCATCTGCGCTTCGTCTTGCGCCTGCTGGTCTTGCGCGGCCTTTTGCAGCGCAGGCTCGAAGCGCCCGCTGATGCCTGACAGCGGGCTCAGCACCGCGCCCATCGCGCCCATGAAGAACTGCGGCCGGTGGCCGAAGGCGGCAAAGGCGGTTTGCAGCGCGGCACGGTCCACCGGTTGCAGGTCCGTGCGCTGGGCCTCAATGAGGCCGGCCACGTGGGCAATGAAGTCCGTGTCCAGCGGCGGCAGCGCCTGGATCTGTGAGCCGTAGAACGGCGCGCCCGCGCTCACCACCAGGCGCAGCAGCTTGTCTCGGTCAGACCCCGACATCACCAGCATCAGGTTCACCTGCCCCGGCTGGTTGAGCTGGGCGCGCGCGGACTTCAGCGCCGTCATGGCGGCTTCGCCCGCTTCACTGGTCAGCGCGTGCTGGGCTTCGTCAATGATCAGCGCCACCGGCCGGCCGGCGGCTTGCTGCAGCGTGCGCAGCGCGTCCACCAGCGTCAGGCCGTCCACCTGGCCGATCTTGCTGGTGTCGATGTCCAGCGCACCGGCCAGCTTCACGCCCTTCACGCCCGCCTTCTTGGCCGTGCGCGCCACGATGCCCAGGTGCGGTTGCAAGGCGCGGCCAATGGCTTCGGCGATCAGCGCGCCGGGGTCGCGGCGCGGGTCGGCCCACAGGTCCACGTAGACCACCTCCACGCCCGTGGCCTGCAGCGCGGGCGCCAGGTCGCCTTGCAGGAAGGTGCTTTTGCCGGTGCGCCGGGGTGCGGCCAGGAACAGGCCGTTGTGCGCGTCACCCAGCAGGGCCTTGCCTTGCAGGGCTTGCACCATCTGCCGTGCCAGGACGCTGCGGGGGTAGGCGATCATGGAACTATCCTGTTTTATCCGGATTTAGATAATTTATCTGTTTCAGGATAAAAGGCAATAGTTGAGGGGTGGCGGACGGGCTGATCTGGACGGGTGTTGGGCAAGATCTGGAAAAACGTGGCGCCATTGCCTTGTGAATCAGGCACTTGCGGGC
>JANOAM010000435.1:0-4575 GCA_031411215.1 Betaproteobacteria bacterium | reverse complement strand
GGTGCAGCGCTTGCGCACCACCAAAGAGCCGCAGGCTGGCCTGCACGTCCAGCAGCACCGTTTGTGCGTCATGCAGCGTGACGGCCGGCGTGAAGGCCAGCGCCGCGTGCACCACAGCCTGAAGGGCCGCGGCTTCGCGGCTAGCGTGGCTTTCAGCCAGCAGCAGGTCGGCGGCCAGCGCCAGCGCGGTGGCGCGCTTGATGCCCGGGCGCAGGCCGCGTTCCGCCGCGGCGGTGTTGACCTGCGCCACCACGTGGTCTTTCAGCAAAGCCACCGGGCGCGCAGCCTGGTCGGGCGGCAACGTGGCGCAGAAGGCTTCCAGCGGCAGCAGCGGCAGGTGGATGGCGAACCAGAGCATGGGGCTGTCGCTGGGAACTCACGGGCAGGCGGGCTGCAGCATGCCGTCAAGGGTCAGTGCTCAGCCGTTCTTGTTCAAGGCAAGGCGTAGTCAAAAGCATAGAAGTGCTGGCCGTCCGTGACGCGGATGTCCAACCGCCCTTCCAGGCCCGCGAGTTCACCCGTGCCTGTGTCCGGCACCACGGTGATGGTCAGCTGCCGGCTGCCGCGTGTCATGAGCCCCGTGTGCTGCAGCACGAAGCTGCCGCTGCGGCCCTGCAGCGTGCCGGTGACGTGTTCGATGGCCACATAGCCCGCCGAGCCTGGCGTGCCGCTGACCGCGCTGAGCATTTGCCCCTGCGCCGTGGCTTGCAGGTCACCGTGGTACTGCTTGTCCAGCAGCATGCGGCCCAGGGTGGCACCGGGCGAGGCAGCATCGGAAGACGGGGCTTGCGGCTGCATCTTCACTTCGAAGCGGCCGTTGGCATGGTGTTGAGGCATGTCAGTAACCTTCAAAAGACGTGGTTTCAGACTCAGGCTGATTCTGCAATTGCAGTGCCCGTTCCAGCGCCGCCGGCGACAGCACCGCCGGCAGTTCCAGCCACAGCGCCTTTTCCAGCGGCGGGCCGCGTCGCTTGAGCAGTTGCACCCGCAGCGCGTCGGGCCCAGCGCTGTGCAGCAGAAGGCGCAGTGGCGCGGGGCTGGGGCGGGCGCGTTCGGCTTCACCGCGGAACAGGAACACCGGGCCGTCATGCGCCTGTGTGGCCAGTTGCAGGCGGCGCAGCGCGTCGGCCGGCAGCCTTGATGGCAGCCAGGCCAAGGCCGCGCCCAGGTGGCCGCTCTTGAGCGCGTGTTCCAGTGCCCACAGCACGTCGGCCGCAGGTACCCGTTGCCTGGGCTGTGTCTTCAACACCTGTCGCGACCGCACCACCACCAGCTGCTTCACGCTGACGCCCAGGGCGCCCAGCGCCCAGGCACAGGGTTCGGCCGGTGGGTCAAACCACATGAGGCCGCGGCCCTGCCCTTGCAGCGCCGCCAGTGCGGGTGCCAGCAGTCGCAACTCCCCTACACCGGCCTGCGGCAGCAGCAGTTCCGTCAGTGCGCGTGCCGGCCAGCCGCCGCCGGGCAAGACCGCGTCCAGTTCTTCATAGCCGCTGGCCACGGCCCCTTGGGACGGTGACGGCGCACGGCCCAGCTGCCAGGCCCGCCACAGGGCCGGGTGCAGGTCTTCAGGCTCGGCGCGCAGCGCCGGCGTCACCGTCAGGGACGGGACCGTCAATCGCAGCGCGGCAGACGCCGCAGGTTTCTCAAAAGGGAAGTCCACACAAATACTGTACATGCATACAGTATTTCAGGCAACGGCCTGCACCTCAGTCCGGTGTGCCAGGCCCTTTCGCGTCGTGGGCGGCTGGCCAGCCAATATGCCCCAACACATTATCGTTATGCTGACCCAGCCTGGGCGCCGGCGTGCGCAGCCGCCCCGGCGTGCTGCTCAGCTTGGGCACGATGCCCGGCACCTTCAGTGGCCGCCCGTCGGAGTCAGCCGTCTGCAGGATCATCTCGCGCGCCTGGTACTGCGGGTCGGCCGCGATGTCGGCCACGCTGTAGATGCGGCCTGCGGGCACAGCCGCCACTTCCAGGCGCTGCAGCACGTCGTGGATGGGCATGGTCGCTGTCCAGGCACCAATCGCCGCATCGATCTCGGCCACACGCTGCACCCGCCCGTCGTTGCGCGCCAAGGCCGGGTCCTGCGCCAGGTCGTCGCGCCCAATGGCCTGCATCAGGCGGCGGAAGATGCTGTCGCCGTTGCCGGCCACCAGCACGTAGGCGCCGTCTGCACACGGGTACGCATTCGAAGGCGCGATGCCCGGCAGCGCACTGCCCGCCGCGCCGCGCACCGCGCCAAACGCGTCGTATTCCGGCAGCAGGCTTTCCATGACGTTGAAGACGCTCTCGTACAGCGCCACGTCCACCACCTGGCCCAGGCCACCGTTCACGTCGCGGTGGCGCAACGCCATCAGGATGCCGATGACACCGTGCAACGCCGCCAGCGTGTCGCCAATGCTCACGCCCACACGCACGGGCACACGGCCGGGCTCAGCCGTGAGGTGGCGCAGGCCGCCCATGGCTTCACCCAGCACGCCGAAGCCGGGTTTGTTGGCATAAGGCCCCGTCTGCCCGAAGCCGCTGATGCGCAGCATGATCAGCTTGGGGTTCAGCGCATGCAGCACGTCCCAGCCCAGGCCCCAGCCCTCCAGCGTGCCGGGCTTGAAGTTTTCGATCAGCACGTCGGCCTCGGCCGCCAGTGCACGCACGGTGGCCTGCGCCTCGGCGGACTTCAGGTCCAGCGCCAGCGAACGTTTGTTGCGCGACTGCACCTCCCACCACACCGACGTGCCCTCGCGCAGCAGCCGCCAGCTGCGCAGCGGGTCACCGCCTTCGGTGGGTTCGACCTTGATGACATCGGCACCAAAGTCCGCCAGCGTCTTTCCGGCGAAGGGGCCGGCGATGAGCTGGCCGAGTTCCAGCACACGCAGGCCCTGCAGCGCGTCAAGGGTGGGCATCATGGTGAAACGACTCCTGACATGCCTTCAGTTTCTGGCCTCAGTGCAGGCGCTTCAATACCGGCCCGACAACAAGGCGCCTGCGTTCGGTGCCATCGCAGGCAACTCCAGCGCCTTCAGCATGCGCCAGGTGGTGCACACGGCTGACGACAGCACCGGCAGACCCAGGCGGTCCTGCACCGGCTGCACAGAAGCCAGGGACGGCATCTGCACGCAGGCTGAAATCACCACGGCGTCGCAATTGGCGATGCTGAGGCGACGGCTGATTTCGATCGGCGCGCACGGGTCCTGAGCGCCCACTTCCAGGTTGTCGCTGATTTCCAGTGACAGCGCGTCGTGCACCTCGATGCCTTCGTGTTCGATGTAGTCCACCACCAGCCCGGTCAGCGGCTTCATGTAGGGCGCGAGCAGCGCAATCTTCTTCGCACCGATGGCTTGCAAGCCTTCCACCAACGCACCGGCGCTGGTGACCACGGGCGCCGGGCCTTCGTTTTCCAACGTGCGCGCGCGCAGGCGCTGTTCCGACACCCGGTGGTAGCCACGACCCATGGCCATGATGGCCACCAGGCACGCGTAGCCCAGCACGTCCACACGCGCGTCGCTCAGTTCCAGGGCGCAGCGGTCGCTGTCAGCGTCCATCTTCGCCAGCTCGTCCTTGGTGACATGCTTCATGCGCATGCGGGCCGAATGGAAGGTGAAACGCTCCGGCGCGAGCGTCTCGCGGCCGCGCAGCATGGCCGGTATCTCGGTCTCCATGGTGGTGTTGGAACTGGGCACGATCTGCCCGATGCGGAATTGCGTGCGGGTCATGGTGCCCTCCTCAGTCGGCGCGGATGTTCTTGGCCTTGATCAGATCGCCCCAGTAGGCGGTTTCCCTGGTCACCAAGGCTGCCAGGGCGTCGGGGCCCAGGTAGCGCAGTTCCACGCCCGTGCGCTCGGCGGCGGCCTTGGCCTCCGGCGTGGCCAAGGCCGCCTTGACCTTCTCGGTCAGCAGCTGGATGACGGCGGGCGGTGTACCGGCCGGCGCAAAGAGGCCGACCCAGGCCTCCAACTCAAAACCCGCCAGGCCGGCTTCCGCCGTCGTCGGCACATTCGGCAGGCCCGGATGGCGCGTCTTGCCCGTCACGGCAAAGGCCTTCAGCTTGCCCGCCTGCACATGCTGCATGACGGAGGGCGGCGTGGTCATGAAGACCTGCACCTGGCCGCCCAGCACGTCCTGGATGGCCGGGCCGCTGCCCTTGTAGGGCACGTGGACCATGTCGGTTCCCGTGGCCTGCTCAAACAAGGCCGTGCCCACGTGCGACAAGCTGCCGTTGCCCTGGGAAGCAAAGTTCAGCTTGCCAGGGTTGGCCTTCAGGTAAGCCACGAACTCCTTCAAGGTATTGGCCGGCACCGACGGGTTGGCGGTGATGACGTTGGTGGCGGCCGTCAGCAGCGCCACCGGCGCCAGGTCCTTCTGCGCCCAGGGCAGCTTGGCAAACAAGGCCGGGTTGCCCACGTGGTAGGCCGAATACGAAATCAGCAGGGTGTAGCCGTCCTTGGTGGCACCGGCCACCTGCTGGTAGGCGATGTTGCCGCTGGCCCCGCCCTTGTTTTCCACCACCACGGCCTGGCCCAGCAGGCGTGACAGCGGGTCGCTGACGATGCGGGCCGACGTGTCCACCACACCGCCCGG
>JANOAM010000434.1:0-8925 GCA_031411215.1 Betaproteobacteria bacterium | reverse complement strand
GCCATGTCCAGCGACGAGGCCTTGGCCTTGGGGAACATCTCCGTGTGCTCTTCCTTGACGTGGTGCTTCACGTATTCAGACAGCACCTTGACCTTGGCGTCGTACATCTCACCATCGGGCTCGGCGCCCTTGAGCTGCGCGATCAGGTCCTTGATGCCGGTGTGCTCCACCGTGGCTTCGGGCACCAGCAGCTTGTCCTTCAGGGCGGCCTTGACGGCGGGATAGAAGATCTCCTCTTCGATCTGCGTGTGCACGGTCAAGGCGGTGCACAGCTCGGCAACCAGCGCCTTCTTGTTGGTCACGGAGTGGGTCTTCTCGAATTCTGCAAACAGTTGGGCGACCGCTTCGTGATCGGCCTTGAGCAGGGCGATGGCGTCCTTGGGCGCCGAGTCGGCCTTGTGCGCGGCGGTGGTCTTGGCAGCGGTGGTGCTGGAGGTCTTGTGGGCAGTCACGGAGATTCCTTGACGTGTGGGTAGACAGGTGCAGTCAATGCACGAACAGCGCGATCAGGATCACGATGGGGATGGGGATGCCGAGCAACAGGAGCAGCAGTGAACGCATGGTGGACTCCGGCGGAAGGGGTGGACGGGCAGCTCAGGCGTCGCGCCGCCGGCCGCCGAACGTGGCCGCCAGGCTGGCAATGAACGCACCGCTGAGCAGCGACACAAAGAGCCACAGCGCGCTGTAGGCGGAAGCCTTGCGGGCCTTGTCCGCCGCCTCACGAACAGCCAGTTCCGCGTTGCGCAGCCTGGTCTGCGCCTTGGCATAGACATCGGCCACACGGCGCTCCGCATCCGCTTGCGTGAGGCCCGTGCGCTGGGCCACCAACTGGCCGACATAGCGGATGTCTTCAGGGGGCAGCGGATCGGCACGGCTGACGTTCATGAAGATGCGGCTGACCTCCGCCGCGTCGCGGCCTGGGGCCCGGTCGCCAGACTCGTTTCCTGGGGCCGGTGCAGCCGGTGCGGAAGCATCGCGTCGGAACAGTGAGTCGACGAAGTAGGCCATCGGCCCGCCGTCGGCGCCCGGCGTCATGCGGGCCGAGGCCGCCGCAGTCGTGCCGGCCATGCCGCCCACCGCCGCGGCGCCCGCCTGCACACCACCGCTGAGGATGGCGCCGATGGCCGAACTCAGCAGCGCGGCCGTGGCCAGCGAGGACACCGCCCAGGCCAGGAAGCCGTGCGCGGTGTCGCGGAAGTAGGCCTCGTCCCGGTGCAGGCCGGTCCACCGGGTGCGCAGGCGGCCGGCAAGGTAACCGCCGATGGCCGAAGCCAGCAGTTGCGTGATCGTCAGCCACAGGATGGTCGACACACCCAGTGTGGTGGCGCTGATGCCGTCACTGGACCAGGGCGAGACCGAAGACAGCCCGAGCCCGACGCCCAGGATCAACAGGATCAGTGACAGCGATGCTGCCGCCGCAGCGCCTGCTGCAATGGCGCCCCAGGACACCGCGCTGACCACCGGTCGGCTGGCTGGCGGGTTGCCAGCCAGGCCTCGGGGACTGTCGAATTCGTCTGCCAGTGCAGTGCTTGAAAGCGCCATTCGGCCTCCGGTCCACCAAGAGCATCTCGCCGGGAAGACCAGCGTCTCATGCTCTTTGAAGGAGCCGGACCGTAGGCGGCCGAAGCCGCAGCGTCTGTGCGCTGACGCACCACGGGAACGTTGCCCGCACAGGTTCGGGCCGATGTGACGCAAGCGCCAGTCGCCAGCCCAGAATGCCCGGAATGAAAAAGCGAATGCGTGCCGCCGGTTGGGCCAAGAGTTTCGAGCGCAGTTTTGTGGCGATGACACGGATGGCCACCGCGTCCGGCTTGAGAACCGCTGCCAAACGGGTGAAGCCCTTGTTGGCCGCACGCGCGCCACCACCGGGTGCCGGGACGTGGATTCCCGGCGTTGTGGTGGGTGCGGCCGGCGCCAGGCGGTTCCGGCTCTACCGCCCGCCAGGTGTGAGCGCCTCGGAGCGCCTGCCGCTGCTGGTCATGCTGCATGGCTGTGGCCAGGACGCCAACAGCTTTGCGGCCAGCACACGCATGAACCGCATCGCCACGCGTGAACGCTTCCTGGTTCTCTACCCGGAGCAGGACCGCCTGGCTAACGTTCATGGTTGCTGGAATTGGTTCGCCACCGACAATGGCCGGGCTTATGCAGAAGCGGCGCTGATCATGAAGGCGGTCGACCAGGTGTGCCTGCTGCAACCGGTGGACCGGGCGCGGGTGGCCGTGGCCGGGCTGTCAGCCGGGGCCAGCATGGCCGCACTGCTGGCCACCCGGCATCCCGGGCGCTTCAGGGCGGTGGTGATGCACTCGGGCATTCCACCGGGCACCGCGCACTCCGGCTTGTCGGCGCTGGGCGCCATGCATGGGCGTCGGGCGGCCACGCCGCTGGTTGCAAGCCCGGACACGGATGCCCGCTGGCCGCCGCTGCTGGCTATCCACGGCGCCGCGGACGCCGTGGTCTCGCCGCACAACGGCCAGGCCGCGGTGCAAGCCTGGGCCCATGCGGCGGGCGCGCGTGCAGGCCAGGCCCGCAGCGTCCAAAGGGGCCAGCGCTACCCGATGTCGGTCACGGACTACAAACGCGGAGGCAGAACGGTGGCCACACTGGTCACTGTGAACCGGCTGGCCCACGCGTGGAGCGGCGGCGCCGCGAGCAAACCCTTCAGCGACGGGCAAGGGCCGGATGCGTCACGCATGGCCTGGGCCTTTGCCGCCAAGCAGTTCCAGGCCTTGGCTTGATCAGCATTCATTTGTCTCCCGCGTACGGCGGCGCACAGAGTGCAAGCCCATCAGCAGCCAAGCTCCGCCTCTTTGCCAACCCCCAGGAGATGAACATGAAAAGAACGCTGCTGCTTGTCGCTGCATCGGTATGCAGCCTGCTTGGCGCACAAACCGCGCTGGCGCAAAAGGAAGGCAACCGGTCGAGCACCGAAGTCCGGGCCGAATGCGCAGCGGCGCGCAAGGCCGGCAAGGCGTCCACTGCGGAGTGCGATGCGGCCAGGCGAGCGGCCGGGGCCGCCTCTGCGTCCATGGTCACCCGCGCCGAAGTCAAGGCCGATGCCAAGACCAGCAAGACCGTGGTGAAGGAGGGTGACCCCAGCGGGCCACCGGCCAAGGTCACGAGCTCCACCACCACGCGTGCGCAGGTGAAGGCCGAGGCGGTAGCGGACCCCAAGCGCGGCAAGGGCGGCGAAGGCCAGAACAAGAACTGAGCGCGGACCGAGGGCCCGGTGGGCCTGCGTGCTGTACCAAGGCCCGAACGCTCACGCGTGCGGGCTGCGCTTCCATGACGCAAGGCCCCGTGAAGAGGGCTCCGTCGTGCGCGTTCCGCGGCTTCTTGTCATCCACCTCGATCGCATTCACGTGCGCTGATCGGTACTGATACCGTGGGGACAGGAACCATGTCCAATGTGGATCACCTCTCCGGGCTGCTCTGGCGCTTTCCGTTGCGTGCCGGGGTCTTCCATTCCGGGCTCATGTGCGGCACGTACGACTTTGATCGCGACACCAAGCCAGGGCACATTCATGTGATGAAGTCGGGACGCCTCGATCTGGTCAGCACATGTGAAGGAAAACGATCGATCGACGAGCCCGGCGTGATCTTCATGCCCGATGCGGATACCCATCGACTGGAGGCCGCCGCCGGTACGCAAGTGTTGTGTGCCACCGTGGCGTTCGGACCCACGGGCAGCAGCCCAGTGGTCGGTGCGCTGCCGGCGCTGGTCGTCATTCCACTGGCCGAGTCCCAATCCCTGACCGCGCTGTGCGAAGTGATGTTCCAGGAAGCCGAGACGGCGCGGATCGGCCGCCAGGCGGCGTTGAACCGGTTGTGCGAGCTCTTTGTCGTTGCGGTCTTGCGCATCTGCGTGGAAAGGAATCTCGTCAGCGGAGGGGCGCTGGCGGGCTTGGCCGACGCCCGCCTGTCCAAAGCGCTTGTCCAGATGCACCGCGAACCCGGGCAGCTGTGGCTGCTCAGTGAACTGGCAGCGCTGGCGGGCATGTCCCGGGCGCGCTTTGCGGACCAATTTCATGCCTTGGTGGGCGTGACCCCGGGCGATCACCTTGCTGCATGCCGAGTCGCAGAAGCGCAGCAACTCTTGCGGCAAGGCTGGCCGCTCAAACAGGTCGCAAGAAAGGTCGGGTACGCCAGCGCGAGCGCCTTGACACGGGCCTTTACCCGCATCGCTGGCACCAATCCGACTCAGTGGCTCGTCGCAGACACGCCGGGTGACGCGCTGTCTTCCTGCCCACCGCAGAGCACTCGCAAGGAAAAGTCCATCGCATCGCCGCGCGTCTCGATTGCATGACGCAGCGTCTCGGCACGCAACGTCGGTAGCCCTTCGGGTGCACTGCGCCACCTAGAGAGAAGACGCAAACCGCTCATTCGAGGCCGTCAAACGGTGCGCTGGCACACGGTTCGGTGACGAACAGACCCTCCGCGAAGGCCCCTTCGATACTGAATTGGTCAAGCCAACAGGCCGAGCTGGAATGCTGGCATCAGGCCTAGAGGCGGGCAGCTCTAGACAACCCATCCAATCGCAGGAGTCAACATGTTTATTCGCCATCCCAACATCGCCAGAATCGGCAAGACGGCCATGGCCCTGGCCATTGCCGCGCTGGCGCCGACGGTCTGGGCATCGAGTCACCGCGAGGCCCCGTTCATCAGCGGCTCGCCGAAGCTCGACGCCACCGACCTGTACATGTTCCGCAGCTATGAAACCGGCCGCCAGAACTTCGTCACCATCCTGGCCAACTACATTCCCTTCCAGGACCCGCAGGGCGGACCGAACTTCCACATGTTCAGCCCTGAAGGCCTGTACGAGATCCACGTCGACAACAACGGCGACGCGGTCGAAGACATCACCTTCCAGTTCCGTTTCACCAACACCTCCAAGGCCACGGCGCTGACCATCGGCACCAAGTCCGTGAAGATCCCGCTGATCAACAGCGGCGTCGTCGCCGGGGTCAACCCAGCCGCGCTCAATGTGCGCGAAACCTTCACCATCGACGTCGTGCGCGGCGGCCGGCGCACGGGGCGCACCAGCGTCACCAACGCCGTGGGCGGTGCCACGGTGTTCGACAAGCCGGTGGACAACATCGGTGACAAGTCCTTCGGCAGCGCCACGGGCTATGCCACCTATGCCAACCAGCACATCTACGACGTGACGATCCCCGGTTGCGGCACACCCGGCCGTGTCTTTGTCGGCCAGCGCAAGGAGCCGTTCTACATCGCCGTCGGCCGTGCCTTCGACCTGTTCAACCTGAACCCGCTGGGCGCGGAAGTGGGTGGCAACAACAACGACCTGGAAGGCAAGAACGTCAGCACGCTGGCGATGGAGTTGCCGATCAGCTGCCTGACGGCAGGCACGGAAACGGTCATCGGTGCCTTCACGACCGCCAGCCTGCGCCAGGGCCGCCTGTTGGACGGCTCACCGGCCACCGGTCTGGGCAAGGTCGCACGCAGTGGCGGTGCCTGGACCCAGGTTTCGCGCCTGGGCATGCCGCTGGTCAACGAGCTGATCATCGGCATTGACGACAAGGACAAGTTCAACGCTTCCAAGCCGCGCAACGATGCCGCCAACTTTGCTGACTATGTCACCAACCCGGTGCTGCCGGCATTGATCCAGACGCTGTTCCCTGCCGCCTTGGCGCCGACCAACTTCCCGCGCACCGACCTGGTCACGGTCTTCCTCAAGGGCATCAGCGGCCTGAACCAGCCGGCCAACGTGGTGCAGGCCGAGATGCTGCGGCTGAACACCTCCACCGCAGTCACGGCCGCCGCCGCGCAGAACCCGCTGGGTGTGGCCGCTGGCGACAACGCCGGCTACCCCAATGGCCGCAGGCCTGCGGACGACGTGGTCGACCTGTCACTGCGCGTGTCCATGGGAGCCCTGTGCGTGCTGACCGGCGCCACCGACACCTTGCGTGTGGGCTGCCGGCCCGGCGACGCGCCGGCCGGTGGACTGGCGCTGACCGACAGTGTGCGCAAGACGTCAGTCAACTTCGGCGTCACGTTCCCGTACCTGACGACCCCGTTGCCTGGCAACCTGAACCCGACCGCTGCCGCTGGCACGGTCTACCCGTGAGGACGGCATGAAGACACAACGAAAACTGCTGCTCGCCGCCGGCCTTGCGGCGGTCCTCACGCTGGGCGGCTGCTGGGACAGCAACGACGACGCCGTGGCCGACCCTCCCGTCACAGCGGTCCCGGACAGTGCGGGCGTCAGCACGGCCGCCTTCTTCAGCTTCGTGCTGGGCATGAGCGCGACTGACGAGACGTCGGAACCGCTGACCATCGGGACCACGTTTGCGGTGCCAGCGGATGAAACCGCCGATCCGACACCGCTGACCTGAGCCCCGGGGCGCGCCTGCGGGCGCGTCCCTCAACCACGTTCAGCGGCCCGTACCAAGGCGGCTACAGGGGCAGCTACAGGGGCAGGATCGCGACGTTGGCGGTGCGCTCCACCAACCAGAGCACCCCGATCAGCATCGCCGCCGCCGAGCCGCCGCGTATGAACCACCGCGGGTAGTGCAGCCCGCGGCGCAGCGAGAACAGCAGCGTGGTCACCACGGCCACGATGAGCAGCTGGCCCAGTTCCAGCCCGACGTTGAATTGCAGCAGCGCCCATGCAAACTGTGTGGCCGGCAGGTTCAACTCGGCCAGCACGCCGGCAAAGCCGAAACCGTGGATCAGCCCGAAGGCGAAGGTCACGAGCGCGCGCCGGCCGCCGAAGATCGGCCACACGTTGTCCAGCGCCGCCAGGATGATCGTGACGGCAATCGCCGGCTCGATGAAGGCCGGTGACAGCGCGACCTTGCCGGTGGCCGCCAGTGCCAGCGTGATCGAATGGGCGACGGTGAACGCGGTGACGATGCCCGCGACGGGCCACACCGCCTGCGCCAGCCGGTCCACGGGCTGCCAGCCCTGCGCGGTGCGCCGCATCACCGACGGCAGCAACAGGCAGATCAGGAACAGCACGTGGTCGTAGCCGGTCAGGATGTGGCGTATGCCTTCGCCCAGGAACTGCAGGGGTGCGGTGGGCGCGAGTCCTGGCTCATGGGTCGACGCATCCACTTCCTTCGTGGGCAAGGCCTGCACGACTGCGCCGATCTGCGGCACCAACACGCGCAGCGTGGAGCCCGCGCCCGCCCATTCGATGCGGGCGATGCCACGGTGGGTGGGGTCGACCTCGGCCAGCATCGCGTAGCGGATCGGCGGCGCGTCTGCGGGCCGGCAGTCGGCTGTCCACTGCAGCGCGGCGTAGACGCCATCTGCGCGGCGCTCCAGCGCGCGTGTGGCGGCGCCCCAGGTGCAGCCGTCGATCTGGATGCGCGAGCTGACATAACGTTCGATCGTGGGCCACGCGGCCCGCACCTCGCCCCAGGTCAGCTGGCCGTCACCGTCGGTGTCGAGGTCCAGCGCCACGTCCAGGTCGCGCAGCGCCACGTCGGCGCGCAATTGCAGCGCGCTGCCGGCGCCGCCGGCCAGCTGCAGGTAGGCGTCACTGGACTTGTGTGCCTGGGCCAGCGATGCCAGCAGCAGGAACGGCAACGCGAGCCAGGCACTACAGGAGCGCATCGACCCGCTTGTCGTGCAGGCCCATGGCCCGCGTCAGCGCCGCCACTTCGCGCAAGCCCGCTGCATCGCGGCTGGCCGCGGCCGCCTGTGCGAACACCAGCAGGTCCAACGGTTCGCGTTGGTGCCTGACGTTTTCCCGCGCCAGTTCAAGGGCCTCACGCGGCAACCGGTCCACCCACAGCGCAAACATCGCACCCTCGCGGGCATGGGTCGTTCGCGCCTCCGGGCGCTGGTTGGCCAGCGCCATGCGCTGGCGCCATTCGGCCACGTCACTGCTCGCTTGCGGTTAGCCGGCCTGCACACCCGCAATAGCCAGCCGCAGCAGGACGGCGTCGGTGCGCGGCTGACCCGCCAGCTGGGCGCGGGCATCGGCGGGGCGCTGGCGGTGCAGCAGGAAGTCGGCATAGGACAGCGCGGTGTAGGCATCGGGTTGCGCCGCCTGGGCTTGTTTGTAGGCGGCTTCGGCCTGCGCGGGCCGGCCGGCGCGGGCTTCGCTTTCGGCCAGCGTGGTCAACAGCCAGTTGCGCACAGGCGCCGCGACGCCTGGTGCACCCAGCAGGGCAGCGACGCTGTCGCGGGCGCGCTGGAACCCACCCTGCAGGCTGGTGTTCTCGGCCTGGCAGGCCTGCGCATAGACCGCGCTGGACGCGGTGTTGATGGCGGCCAGACGGGCACAGGCGCGGTCGGAGTCGGCGTAGCGGCCCTGCACGCGCCGCACCGTGGCCAGCGTCAGCCAGCCCTGCGCGTGGGCTGGGCTGCGTTGCACCAGCAATTCCAGGTGGCTGGCGGATTGCTCGAAGTCATGGACGAACTGCTCCAGTGTGGCCTGCAGCAGCAGCACTTCGTCAGGCGCCGTGGCGGGCACGGGCCACGATGCCAGCGCTGCAAAGGCCAGACCGGCGTAGCGTGGGTCGCCTTCGCTGCGCGCCTCGTCCAGGTAGCGCCTGGCCAAGCTCAGCGCGGGTGCGGCTGCGCCGGGGTGGGCCGCCTGCGCCTGTCGCAGGCGCTTCAGCTCTGCGCGGCTGCCGGACACGGCCGGCAGAACTTCCACCACCTCGTCGTCACGGCCGGGCTCGACGACTGCGGCCACAACACTGGTGCAGACAGCCAGCGCCAGGGCCGCGAACAGGTGGGCGCCGTGCTTCTGCATCTGGGTCTCCGGCCATGTATGACCGGCAGGAGGCTAGCCGCGGGACACGACCGCTTCCGTGCGGTGCCGTACCTACGTCACGGGACCGAAGTCAAGGGTCAGGTCAGCACCTCGATGCGCGCCGGCACAAACTTGTGCCAGGGCGTGCCGGCAAAGGCGTCACGGTCTTCCATGCGCGTCAGTTCATTGGGCGGTGTGCC
>JANOAM010000433.1:0-1779 GCA_031411215.1 Betaproteobacteria bacterium | reverse complement strand
CCTGGCCGTGGGCATCGTCAATTCCGTGCTGCCCTTCCTGCTGTTCGCGCTGGGCGCGCTGGCACTCACCACGGCGCTGATGTCGGTGTTCAACGCCACGGCGTCCATCTGGGGCGCGCTGGTGGCCTGGTTGTGGCTGGGCGAGAAGCTCACGCCTTCACGCTGGCTGGGCCTTGCGATTGGGGTGGTGGGCGTGGCGGGCCTCAGCTGGGGCAAGGCCGACTTCAAGCCCGGCGAGCATGGCGTCAGCGCAGCGCTGGGCATTGCAGCCTGTCTGGGTGCGTCCGTGCTGTATGGCGTGGGCGTCAACCTGTCGCGGCGCTACTTGCAGGGTGTGCCGCCGCTGGCCGTGGCGGCAGGCAGCCAGCTGGCCGCCAGTCTGGTGTTGGCCGTGCCGGCGATCTGGGCCTGGCCCTTGGTGATGCCTGGCGCCACGGCCTGGGCCGCCACCGGTGTGCTGGCTTTTGGCTGCACGGGGCTGGCTTACCTGCTGTATTTCCGCCTCATCGCGCACGCCGGTACGGCAAACGCCATGAGCGTGACCTTCCTGATTCCCGGCTTTGCGCTGCTGTGGGGCTGGGTGATCCTGAGCGAACTGCCGACCACCACCATGCTGGTCGGATGCGCCGTCATCCTGTTGGGCACCGCGCTGGCCACGGGTTTGCTGAAGCTGCCGGGGCCGGCCCGCTGAACAGGTCCCTCAAACAAAAACGGCCGCCGTGCTTGCGCAGGGCGACCGTTGGCAAAGAGTTGTCAGCTGATCAGCGGAACTTGCTCTGCGGCACGACCTGCAGGTCGCTGGGCAGGCTGGCCAGGTAGTTGGCAATGGCCTTGAGCTCTTCCTTCTTGAACTGCTTCACCTGGCCGGCCATGATGGCGTTGCCACGGCCGACCTGCGGGTTGCCTTCGGTGCTGTAGGCCTTCAGCGCCACGTAGAGGTAGTCACCATGCTGACCGCCCAGCTTGGGGTAGCTGCCGTCGATGGGCTTGCTGAAGTTGGCGCCATGGCAGGACGCGCAGGCGCCCTTGCTCAACAGTGCGGCGACATCGGCGGGGGCGGCTGACGCGGCATCGGCGGACTTGCCGGCGCCTTGGGCTTCGTAGAAGGCACCCAGGTCGGCCATGTCGGCGTCCGACAGGCTGGCCGCGATGCCCTTCATGGTCGGGTGCTTGCGCTCGCCCTTCTTGTAGGCATTGAGCGCACTGACGATGTACTTGGCACCCTGACCCGAGATCATGGGCACCTTGTGGATTTCAGGGAAGCTGGCCTGGTAGCCAACGATGCCGTGGCAGCCAATGCACATGGCGGCCTTGTCATGGCCCTTTTTCGCGTCGCCAGCGCCTTGCGCAAGCGCGGTCTGGGCGGTGAAAGCAGCACCGGCCAGCGCCAGCAGGAGGGTCAGCGTCTTCGTCTTCATGGGCAGGCTCGTTGGCGACTGTTGGGCGACTGTTGGGCGACTGTGGGCTCAGGCGCAGTGGTTCTGGACAGCAACCGCCGATTATAGGGGGCGCCTTATACTGATCCGAGCCTCCTTCCATTGCTGTTGCAGCACCGCCGCGGCTGCCCCCAACCCCCATGAAATTCCAAGGTTCCGACCAGTACGTCGCCACCCAAGACCTGATGCTGGCGGTCAACGCCGCCGTCACCCTCAAGCGCCCCCTTCTGGTCAAGGGAGAGCCCGGCACCGGCAAGACCATGCTGGCCGAGGAAGTGGCCCGCGCGCTGGACATGCCGCTCTTGCAGTGGCACATCAAGAGCACCACCAAGGCCCAGCAGGG
>JANOAM010000432.1:0-3926 GCA_031411215.1 Betaproteobacteria bacterium | reverse complement strand
ACCCGCAGTTCCGTCGGGCTGAAGTCACGGCCTTCGATGCGGGTGTGGAACTTGCCGATGCCACCGTACAGCGCGTCGATCACCGCGAACACCAGGCTCGGGTCGCAGACGATGAGCCCGCTGCCGCGCAGCGGCTTGACGCTCATGATGTTGAAGTTGGTGGGCACCACGATCTCGCGCAGGAAGGCGCTGAACTTCTGCACCTTGATGCCGCCGATGCTCACTTCCGGGCTCTTGCGGATGAGGTTGAACAGGCCGATGCGGATGTTGCGTGCAAAGCGTTCGTTGATGACCTCCATCGTCGGCATGCGGCCGCGGACGATGCGTTCCTGGCTGGCCAGGTCGTAGTCGCGCACGCCGGCCGTCGGCGTCTCGTCCTGCTCGAGCTTCTGGCTTTCGCCAGTGATGCCCTGCAGCAGTGCGTCGACTTCGTCTTGCGAGAGGATCTGCTGATTCATGGAGCGACCAGGCGTCGGCTCACTGGATGATGAAGTTCGAGAAGTGCACGGCCTTGATCGGCAGGACTGCCGCGGCCTTCTTCTTTTTCTTCTTGCTCTTCGCTTTGGCGTCACCCTTGGCGGGCTTGTCGCTGCCTTCTTCTTCAGGCGCGGCTGCTTCGTCTTCTTCGACTTCCACACCCAGGGCCTTGGAGGTCTCGCGGCGGATCTTTTCGGCCAGCTTGGCCTTGCCGTCACGGCCCAACAGGTCGCCCGCGGTGCGGTCGGCCATGGCCATGAGGATGTTGTTGCGCACGGCCGGCATGTAGTTCTTTAGCTGGTCCGCCACGTGCGCGTCTTCCAGTTCCAGCGTCACGCCGATCTGTGCGTAGCGGTCGGCGTCGCGGTCGGCCAGGTTGACGGTGAACGGGTCCAGCGGCACGAAAGCGGGCACGGACTTGGGGTCGTGCTTGGCGGCCTTCACCGGTGCAGCGTGTTCGCTGCTGCCACCTTCTTCGGCTTCGGCCTCGGCTGCGGCCGCCTTCTTCTTCATCATGAAGACAGCGGCACCGCCACCCCCGGCCACCAGCACACCGACGATGGCCAGGATCAGGATGAGCTTCTTCTTGCCCTTGGCGGGCGGTGGGGCTTCGGCAGCGGCAGCGGCGGACATTAGGGCTCCTTCAGATGGGGGGCCCGAGCCTCCTGGCAGATGCGAGGGCTCGGCTTCTGAAGGTCATTGTTGAGCGCGTGCCGGGCACCTGATGCCGCGAAAAGGGCCGGGAACACCGGCCACCAGACGCCTGTCAGGCGACCAGGTCGACCACGCCGCGGCGGCGCATGGCGCTCACGCCACGGGCCGTGCTGTCGGGGCCGTTGTCAGCGCTGTTGCTGCTGCTGCCAGCCAGGGCCGTGACGCCGCCACGGCTGCGTGATCCGGGTTTGTCCTGGCCGCCAGCGTCGCCGCCCGCCTGGCGCGGCTGCTGGAACACGCCGCCGCCGGTGAGTGTGAGCCCGGCTTCGCGCAGGCTGCCAGCCAGGTCGGGCATGGCCTGCTCCAGCGCCTGGCGCGTGAGCGCCTGGTCGGCCAGCAGGTGCACCTGGGCGCCCTGGCCGTCCAGCTGGATCTGCACCGTCACCGGGCCCATGTCGGCCGGGTTGAGGTGCAACTGCGCGTGCTGCACACCGTCGCGGACAAAGGTGGTGATCTGCGTGCCCAGCTGGGGCGCGAAGTCCGGGCCGCCGGGTGTGGCGGCCAACTGGGCCTGGGCCGGCGCGGCGGCGCTGCCGTGCACCGGTGCGCCCGGCGCGGTGGCCGCGGCCGACGCAGCTGCAGCCAGGGCAGCGCTGAAGGTCGATGCGTCGGGCAGCTTGGCGGCGCTGTCGGCCAGGCTGGCCGGCTGGGCCTGCGGCTGCACCTGGGCCGCAGCCAGTTGTTCCTTGAACTGCGTGCCGGCGTCCCGGCTCTGGACCACGGGCGGGGCGCCGGTCTGCGCCGCGGCCAGGGCCTGAGGCCGGGAGCCTGTGGCGTCCAGGCCGGGGGCGCCGTCCGCGGTGGGGTTGCTGCCAGCCTTGCCCGCCTTGCCGCCCTTGCCGCCTTTGGTCAAGGTCTCGGTGCCGGCTTCGGCCGCCGCAGCTGCTGCGGCGGGGGTCTCGGCGGCCACTGGGCTGTGGCCTCGCAGGTGGGCCAGCAAGGCTGCCAGATCCTGCGGACCGGTTTCGTCGGCGGTGGTGGTGTCGCTGTTGACGGCGTCGCCGGGGGTTGTGGTCTCTGCCGTGCCGGCAGCGCCGGCCTCGGCCTTGCTAGCGGCCTTGCGGGGCGTGGTCTCGGCTGCTTCGGTGGGCGTTCTGTGGGTCCTGGACGGTGCCTTGGGTGACGCAGCCTTCTGCGTGGCCGTGTCGGTCTTCTGGGCCTGGGCCTGGGTGTGGGCCGTTTCGCCGCGGTCGTCCTGGCGCTGGGCTTCCTGCAGCTGGCGTGCGAAGGCGCGTGACTCTTCGCTGTGTTCCGCCGGGGCGGGGCTGGCCTGGGGCGGCGCGGCGGGCGGGGTGCTGACGGCGGGCAGGCTGGGCAGGGTGCTGAGCATGGGATGTCCTGGGGTCGAAACGGGGAATGCGCTCAGTGCGTCACGGCACGCTGGTGCCAGTGGCGCTGCAGGGCGGCTTCGTCGGTCTGGCGCTGGTCGGCGCGGTCGGCGGCGTGCGTGGCGGCGGTGGCGCGGCGCTGCATCAGCTTGCGCACCGATGCGAGCCGGGTCTCGCGTTGCAGCAGGGTCTGGCGGCGCAGCTGGACTTCAGCTTGTGCCGCGTTCAGCACCCGCTGCTGGTGCGTGATGGCCTGATCCAGCCGCCCCATGAAGCCCTGGTGGCAGCGCAGCACCTCAATGGGTGCGCTGCGGCCACCGTGCGCCGGGGCGCGCTTCAGGTAGTCGGCCTGGTAGGCCTGCAGCTGGTCCCACTGCTGTTGCTGGGCGCGCAGCTGCCGTTCGGCCTGGGCCAGCGCGGCCGCGGCCTGGTCGCGCTCGCGTTCGGCGATTTCCAGCAGGGTGTTGAGGGCTTGGGTCATCGGGTGGGGTCCGGTGTGCCGGTCAGGCCTGCATCAGCCGAGTCAGCTGGGCCCGGCTCATGTCCAGCGCGGCGCGTTCGTGCATGTCCTGCTGCAGCAGCGCGTTCATGTGCGGCTGCAGCTTCACGGCCAGGTCCAGCTCGGCGTCATGGCCGGGCTGGTAGGCGCCGATCTGGATCAGGTCGCGCGCCTTGTTGACCTTGCTCAGCAACTGGCGCATGCGGCGTGCGGCCTGCTGGTGTTCGCGCGGCACCACGGCGGTCATCACGCGGCTGATCGAACGTTCCACGTCAATGGCCGGGTAGTGCCCGCCTTCGGCCAGTTCGCGGCTCAGCACGATGTGGCCGTCCAGGATGCCGCGCGCGGCGTCGGCCACCGGGTCCTGCTGGTCGTCTCCTTCGCTCAACACCGTGTAGAACGCGGTGATGCTGCCCTGGCCGTTCAAGCCGTTGCCGCTGCGCTCCACCAGCTGCGGCAGCTTGGCGAAGACGCTGGGCGGGTAGCCCTTGGTGGCGGGTGGTTCGCCTATGGCCAGCGCGATCTCCCGTTGTGCCATGGCGTAGCGCGTCAGGCTGTCCATCAGCAGCAGCACGTGCTGGCCACGGTCGCGGTAGTGCTCGGCGATGGCCGTGGCGTAGTGCGCACCTTGCAGGCGTACCAGCGGCGGCGCATCGGCTGGGGCTGCCACCACCACGCTGCGCGCGCGGCCTTCGGCTTCCAGGATGTCTTCGATGAATTCCTTGACCTCGCGGCCACGTTCGCCGATCAGGCCGACCACGATCACGTCGGCCGCGGTGTAGCGCGCCATCATGCCCAGCAGCACGCTCTTGCCCACGCCGGTGCCGGCGAACAGGCCGATGCGCTGGCCGCGGCCCACGGTCAGCAGGGCGTTGATGGCCCGCACGCCCGTGTCCAGCGGCGTGCGC
>JANOAM010000431.1:0-2403 GCA_031411215.1 Betaproteobacteria bacterium | reverse complement strand
ATGCGGCCGGAACTGGTCGGCCACTTCGTCTATGGCCGGCTGCACGGGGGCGTCATCTCGGCGGTGCTGGACACGATCGGCGGCATGGCCTGCATGGTGGGCCTGGCAGAACGCCACCCCAATGAAAGCCAGCAGCAGGTGATGCAGCGCTTCTCGCGGCTGGGCACCATAGACCTGCGCGTGGACTTCCTGCGCCAGGGCATCGGCAAGCACTTCATCGCTTCGGCGGAACTCACGCGCCTGGGCGGCCGGGTGGGCAGCACGCAGATGCGGCTGGTCAACGACGAGGGCACCCTCATCGCCACCGCCGCCGCGGCCTACGTGGTGGCCTGAGAGCCGGGCAGGTCTACCGAGGGCCCATGCCGCCCAGCCCGCCTTTGAGCGCCTGTGCCAGGCGGTCACGACCTTCGTGACCCAGGCGCCGCCGCCACCGGTGTTGACGCCCGCCGAGCGGGCCCTGGCCGCACTGGTGGGCCATGGGCTGGACAACCTGCAGATCGCGGCCCAGCTGGGCCTGTTGCCGGGCGCGCGCGGGACACGCCCGTGGCGGGCGGGACAGCTGTCCCGTAGCCCCGGCTCGGCGCAGGCGCTGCAATGGCGCCTTGCCAACGAACTTCCAGCGCCATGTTCATCCAACGACCCGACGCCGAGCTCCATGTGCTCAGCTTTGGCCAAGGCCCGCTGACCCTGCTGGCGGTGGGTGGCTGGACAGGCAGTGGCGAGATCTGGCTGGATCTGTTTGGCCACCTGCCGCACTGGCGCTGCGTGGCGATTGACCACCGCGGCACCGGGGCCACCACGCAGCGTGGGCCGATCACCGTGGAAGCCATGGCCGACGACCTGCTGGCCGTGGCCGATACCCTGCAACTGGGCCCCTGCGTGCTGGCCGCCGAATCCGCCGGCGCAGCCGTCGCTCTGCGTGCGGTGGGCAAAGCGCCCACGCGCTTCCTGGCTCAGGTGCTGGTGGGCCCGGCCTGGACACGGACCGAACCAGGCACCCAGGACGGTTTCATCGCCCAGCTTCGATGCGACTACACGGCCACCTTGAAGGGCTTCATCGACAGCTGCCTGCCCGAGACGAACAGCACCAGCCTGCGCCGCTGGGCGCTGCAGATGTTGTTGCGAGCGAGCCCGGACGACGCCATCGCGCTGCTGCAATGCCGCCAGGCCCTGCCTCCCGATCAGGCCCTGCCGCGCCTGAGCCTGCCAAGCCTGCTGTTGCATGGCACACAGGACCACATCGTGCCGCTTGCGCAGTCGCGGCAACTCGCCGCCCGGCTGGCGCATGCGGAGCTGCAGGAGCTGGCCGGCCTGGGCCACGTGCCTATCGTCACCGCGCCGGCCGACGTGGCCGCCCGCATCGACGCCTTTGCCCAGCACCTGGCCGTGTCTGAACGTGGGACGCGCGCCCCGTCTTGAACCCGCCCACCGCCTACCGCCCACCACCCAGCACTCCACGGAGACCACACCATGAGCACCGCACTGAAGCTTTCCGTCCTGTACAGCCACCCGACCGACCCCGCGGCCTCTGAGGCCTACTACCTGGGCACCCACCTGCCGCTGGCCGGGGCCACGCCGGGGCTGGGCCGGACCGAGATCACCCGCGGCCTGCCGGGCCCGGACGGTGCGCCGCCGCCCTTCTACAGGCTCTTCGAGGCCTGGTTCGACAGCCCCGAGCACCTGGCATCGGTCAGCGGCAGCGCACACTGGCAACGGGTGGCGGCAGACTTGCCCAACTCCGCCAACGGTGGCGTGACCTTCCTGCTGTCTCAGCTGGGCTAGTCCTGCGCCGCCGAGTCCTTGCAGATAGCACACCAGTTGCTGGGGTTGACCGACCTCCGCGCCAACGTTGTTGCCCTGGCCATGCAAAGGTCCCTGGCGATCGGGTTGCCGGGAAGCTGCCGCTCGCTGGTGCCGGCAGCCGGCCAGTTGCAGTCGTTCGTTCTGGGTGGCGTTGCGGGCCAAGGCCGCCGGGTACCGGGCTCCGCTCATGTCCCCCGCCACAGTCTGCTCTGCAGCCTGCGGCTCCTCCTTTACTTCGCTGCGCCCGGTACCCAGCGTCCTCGGCCTGCCACCACTGCGGCGTTTCGAATGCAGGCGCGCCACCAGCGGTGCCTGAGCGGGCGATTGGGGTCCCCTGCGGAGCGAAGTATTAGGAGGAGCCCCAGCTTGCACTGCAAGGTGGGGCGGGGGACATGAGCGCAGCAGGGCATCCCAAGCGCACGCGACCGCCACAACAACCCCAACGACGGCAACGGGTCGTCAGCAGCCCTCGACCAGCGGGCTTTGGTTGCCGAAAAGCTGCCATCGACCGCCCGCGGCTCTGCAAGATCTGCGAGCAGACCCAGCTGGGATCGCCAATGCGGCGTCGCACCTGGTCGGCGCTGCGCGCTCCCAAACCTT
>JANOAM010000430.1:0-2763 GCA_031411215.1 Betaproteobacteria bacterium | reverse complement strand
GCCGTGCCATGGCCGCGTGGAAACGCAAGGGCGGCCTGGGCCCGTTCCATGAGAGGCTGGTCGGCCGCATGGTGGAGAAGGGCTATGAGCTGGACTACGCGGAACGCATCTTCAAACAAATCGAAGGCTTTGGTGAATATGGCTTCCCGGAAAGCCACGCCGCCAGTTTTGCGCTGCTGGTCTACGCCAGTGCCTGGCTCAAGTGCCACCACCCGGATGCCTTCCTGGCTGCTCTGCTCAACAGCCAGCCCATGGGCTTTTACGCGCCTGCGCAGCTGGTGCGCGACGCGCGTGAGCATGGTGTGACGGTGCTGCCGGTGGATGCGACCGTGAGTGTCTGGGATTCGACGCTGGAGCCCCACACACCCGCGCTGGGCGGCCCACTGCTGCAGCCCATGCGCCTGGGCTTGAGCCGCATCAGCGGGTTCAAGGAAGAAGCCGCGAAGCGCCTGGTCGTTGCACGCGAGGAAGCTGCTTTTGCTTCTCCCGAAGACCTGGCCCGCCGCGCGCAACTGGACGCACATCAGCTGGAACTGCTGGCCCAGGCCGACGCGCTCAAGCCGCTGACCGGCCACCGCCACCAGGCTGCCTGGGCGGTGGCCGGCGTGGACACGCGTGCCACGCCGCTGCTCAAGTCCACACGCACGCACGAAGCTGCCGCCGTTCTGCCCACCCCCGCCGCGGCCGAAACCGTGCTGGCCGACTACCGCGCCACGGGGCTGTCGCTGACGCATCACCCGCTGGCCCTGCTGCGCAGCCAGCTGGCCGTTTTCAAGGTGCTGCCGGCGGAGGTGCTGCGCCACTTCCCCAACGGCCGCCTGGCGCGCGCCAGCGGCATCGTCACGCACCGCCAGCGGCCGGAAACGGCCAAGGGCGTGGTCTTCGTGACGTTGGAAGACGAGACCGGGAGTGTCAACGTCATCGTCTGGCCGGCGGTCGTGGAAGCGCAGCGCAAGCCGCTCCTGGCCAGCACGCTGCTCACGGTCTACGGCATCTGGCAGTGCACAGGTGAGGTCAGGCACCTGGTGGCGCGCACGCTGGTGGACCATTCGTCGTTGCTGCAGGGCCTGGCGACCCACAGCCGCAACTTCCGGTAGCCCTGGACTGTGTCGCGGACAATCGCGGCAATGCCCGCCGATCTCGACCTCCCCATCCAATGGCTGCCCGCCCAGGGCGCCCCCGAACAACTGATCCTGCTGCTGCACGGCTGGGGTTCCAACGGCAACGCCATGGCGCCGCTGGCCCAGGCCCTGCGCGAACAGTTCCCGCAGGCCGCCGTGTTGGCGCCCGATGCGCCGCACCCCTACGAACGCAGCACACGCCCGGCCACGGCACTGCGCCAGTGGTATGCCGTGCACGGCCTGACCCCCCAGACCTGGCCCGGCCGCGTCCAGGCCGCGCTGCCAGCGCTGCACGACTGGGTGCGCGCCCAGCAGCAGCGCCTGGGTGTGGGCCCGGCGGCCACCGCGCTGGGCGGGTTTTCGCAAGGCGCCGTCCTGTCGCTGGCCCTGGCACTGGCGCACGACGGCATCGCCGGCCGTGTGCTGGCCTTTTCCGGCTGCCTGACCGAACAGCCGCATGCGGCGCCACGTCACACCACGCTGCACCTGTTCCATGGCGCCGACGACACCGTGATCCCGGCCGATGGCTCAAACCAGGCGCTGGAATGGCTGGCCGGATTGCAGGGCGACATCACGGTGGACATCGCCAGCGGCATTGGCCACGACCTGCACCCGGCGCTGATCCAATGCGCGCTGGACCGCTTGAAGACCCACATCCCGCTGCGCACCTGGCAGGCCGCCATGGGCGCCGTGCCGCGCCCGGGCGGGCTTGCCCAAGACACCGCCGAAGACGACTGAAACACCCGACCACGCCACCATGCTCTTCCTGCTGTCCCCCGCCAAGACCCTGGACTACGACACGCCCGTGCCGGCACCCCTGCGCAAGAAGGCCACGGAGCCGCTGTTCACGGACCAGGCCGCCGCGCTGATCAACGTCATGCGCAAGAAGACGCCTGCGCAGGTGGCCACGTTGATGGAGCTGTCGGATGCACTGGCGGCCCTCAACGTGGAGCGTTATGCCGCCTGGCAGACGCAGCACACACCAGCCAACAGCAAGCCCGCCGTGCTGGCGTTTGCGGGGGACGTGTACGACGGGCTGGACGCCAGTACGCTCAAGACGGCGGACTTGAGCTGGGCGCAGGACCATGTGGTGATCCTGTCGGGTCTGTACGGTGCGCTGCGCCCGCTGGACCGGCTGCAGCCCTACCGCCTGGAAATGGGCACGGCCGTGGCCACGGTGTGCGGCAGGGACCTCTACGCATGGTGGGGCGACACGGTGGCCACCCACCTCAACGAACGCCAGGCCGCGGACGCCGCGCCGGTGGTCGTGAACCTGGCCTCGATCGAGTATTCGCGTGTGGCGTTGCGCACGGCGCTCAAGGCCCGCGTTGTGGACTGCGTGTTCGAAGAAACGCAAGCAGACGGCTCGCACAAGATCATCAGTTTCTTCGCCAAGAAGGCGCGGGGGTTGATGGCGCGTTATGCCATCCAGCAGCGGGTGCGAAGCGTCAAGGCACTGCAGGCCTTTGATGCGGAAGGCTATGCCTGGGTGAAGGCGGACTCGTCCAAGGACCGGCTGGTGTTCCGCCGCAGTTTCGAGGCGCGGCCTCCGACGTTGGTGCAGCAACGCGCTGCGGCGCGGGGGTAGCTCTTGCTGAGATTGCAGCCGGGGTTTCGGCCCCGGAGCCGACCTACTTTCTTT
>JANOAM010000429.1:0-5389 GCA_031411215.1 Betaproteobacteria bacterium | reverse complement strand
GCTGGTCACCGTGACGGGCCTGGGCGGTGTCGGCAAGACACGGCTGGCCCTGGCCGTGGCGGCCCTGGCGGCCCCTGCCGACGGCGCCTGGCTGGTGCGCCTGGACGAGCTGCAAGATGCGGCCGGGCTGGTGTCCGCCGTCGCGCAGGCGCTGCGCCTGCCCGATGGTGCGGCCACGGACGCCCAGGCGCTGGCCCGCGCGCTGCAAGCGCTGGACCTGCGCCTGGTGCTGGACAACGCCGAACACCTGGTGGACGCCGTGGCTGGCCTGGTCGGCACGCTGCTGCGCGCCGCGCCCCGGCTGACCGTGCTGGTGACCAGCCAGCAGCCGCTGGGCCTTGCCGATGAACAGCTGCTGCCGCTGGCGCCGCTGGGGCTGCCGGACGACGTGGCCGACACCGCGCCCGCGCCAGCCTATGCCGCCGCGCAGCTGTTCTGCGAACGGGTGCGCCAGCAGCAGCCGGGCTACGCGCCCAGCGCGGGTGAACACGCCGACATCGCCGCCATCTGCCGCGCGCTGGACGGTGTGCCGCTGGCGCTGGAATTGGCCGCCGCACGGGTGCCCCTGCTGGGTGTGGCGGGCGTGCGTGCGCGCCTGGACGAGCGCTTCGCCTTGCTCACGCGTGCGCCACGCGATGCAGCCGCGCGCCACCGCACGCTGGCCGCGGCCCTGGACTGGACCTTCAACCTGCTGTCGGCCGAACAACAAGCCGCGTTGCAACGCCTGGCGGTCTTCCCGGCCAGCTTCACGGCCGAAGCCGCGCAAGCCGTGCTGACCGATCCGGGCCAGGCAGACCTGGACACGTTGGACACTGTGGACGCCTTGCTTCACCGGTCGCTCATCACCAGTCAAGACACCAGCCAGGACATCGTCGCGGGTTCCATCACCGCCCCCCGCCTGCGCCTGTTCGACAGCGTGCGCCGCTATGCGCTGGACCGGCTGGCGCGGGCCGGCCAGGAAGACGAGACACGGCGGCGGCACCTGGCCTGGATGCGGCGGCGCTTTGAAGCGGCCGACGAGGTCGAGTTCGATACGCCGCTGCTGCACTGGCTGCCACCCCTGCGCGCCGACATCGAAAGCCTGCGCGCCGCCCTGCAGTTCGGCCTGGATCCGGCCGCCCCGGACGCCGTGCGCGACGACGCGCAGCGCCTGCTGGCCGCGTCCACCATGTTCTGGGCGCGCAGCGGCAACCGCCGCGAGGCACGCAAGTGGCTGGACGCCGCCGCGGCCCTGCCCGCCAGCGGCCACACGGCCGTGCTGCTGGCCCATGCCCAAGGCAGCTTTGGCGTCTGGGCTCAGATGGGGTCCCCGGCACAGGCGCAGCAGGCACTGCGCCAGTCCAGGCCGGCCCTGCGGGCGGCCGCTGACCAGCGCCGCATCTACCTGTCGCTGTACTTCGATTGCCTGGTGCAGCCGCGGGTGGCCGCCGGCCAGGACACGCAGCCGCTGCTGCAGGAGATGCGCGCCTGCCTGGACCCCGCATGGGGCGCCTTGGCGCGGCGCTTTCTGGACGTCGCCGAGAGCCAGCAGCTGCGCGCATCGGGGGACATGTTGTCCTACCAGGACCTGACGGGGCGCATCGCCGAGCGCTGCCGTGCGGCCGGTGGCCTGGCCGAGTGCTGGCCCATGGAAAACGCCCAGGCCCAGGCGCTGGCGCTGCAGGGCCAGCTGGACACCGCCTGCCAGCTGCTGGCCGACACGGTGGCGGAGGTGCGCGCCGCCGGACTGCTGCGCGAGCAACTGCCGCTGCTGGCCATGGCCGCCAGCCTGCACCTGTGGCGCGACGGCCGCGACGCCGCTTTGACACTGGGGCGCGAAGCCACGCGGCTGCTGCAGGCCGACGGCATGGTCTGGTGGATGGCCGATGCCCTGGCCTGGGCCGCCTGGCATGACGGTCGGCCCGCAGACGCACGCCGTGTGCAGGCCTGGGCCGACGCACAAGTGCTCCAGCGTGGCGATGCACGTGGCCCGGTGTTCAAGGCCATGCGTGCCGGCCTGCTGCAGACCATGGGCCAGTCCGAACCCGGGGGCGCCAACATGCAGTCGGCAGAGGACGTTGCCGCGCTGGACGCAGCAGATGCCGTCCGCCTGGCGCTGAACGCCAGCACCTGAAGGCCATAAAAAAGGCCACCGCGCGGGTGGCCTTCCTGGCGTGAGGCAGCGGCGGCTCAGCGCGCGGCCAGTTCCTTCACGTCGCGGCGCGGCGAGCCCACGAAGAGCTGGCGCGGGCGGCCGATCTTGTATTCCGGGTCACCGATCATCTCGTTGAGTTGGGCGATCCAGCCCACCGTGCGCGCCAGCGCGAAGATGGCGGTGAACAGGCTCACCGGGATGCCCACGGCGCTTTGCACGATGCCGCTGTAGAAGTCCACGTTCGGGTACAGCTTGCGGCTGACGAAATAGTCGTCCTCCAGCGCGATCTTCTCCAGCGCCATGGCCAGCTTGAACAGCGGGTCGTCGTGCAGGCCCGTGGCTTCCAGCACCTCGTGGCAGGTCTCGCGCATCAGCTTGGCGCGCGGGTCGTAGTTCTTGTAGACCCGGTGGCCGAAGCCCATCAGCTTGACGTTGCTGTTCTTGTCCTTCACCTGCTTGATGAATTCGCCGATCTTCTCGACACCGCCCTGCCGCTGGATGTCCTTCAGCATGTTCAGCGCGGCCTCATTCGCGCCGCCGTGGGCGGGGCCCCACAGGCAGGCCACGCCGGCCGCGATGGCGGCAAACGGGTTGGTGCCGGAACTGCCGCACAGGCGCACGGTGGACGTGGACGCGTTCTGCTCGTGGTCGGCGTGCAGGATGAAGATGCGGTCCATGGCCCGCACCAGCACGTCGTTCGGTTCGTAGTCCTCGCAGGGCGTGGCGAACATCATGCGCATGAAGTTCGCGCTGTAGGACAGGTCGTTCTTCGGGTAGATGAAGGGCTGGCCGACGCCGTACTTGTAGGCCATGGCCACCAGCGTGGGCATCTTGGCGATCAGGCGAATGGCGCTGATCTCGCGGTGCTGCGGGT
Organism: Betaproteobacteria bacterium; assembly: GCA_031411215.1. Taxonomy (GTDB): domain Bacteria; phylum Pseudomonadota; class Gammaproteobacteria; order Burkholderiales; family Burkholderiaceae_C; genus Rubrivivax. The sequence continues at coordinate 2,381 of JANOAM010000429.1, read as the reverse complement.
TGTTGATGTCCGTGCTGTCGTGATAGAAGGCCGACAACGCCCCCACCAGGCCGGTCATCACCGCCATCGGGTGCGCGTCACGGCGAAAGCCGCGCAGGAAAAACTGCATCTGCTCGTTGACCATGGTGTGGTTGGTCACAAGCTTGGTGAAGTCGGACTTCTGCGTCGGGTTGGGCAGGTCGCCCTTGAGCAGCAGGTAGCAGGTTTCCAGGAAGTCGCACTGCGTGGCCAACTGCTCGATGGGGTAGCCGCGGTACAGCAGTTCGCCCTTGTCACCGTCGATGTAGGTGATGGTGCTGTTGCACGACGCCGTGGACAAAAAGCCCGGGTCGTAGGTGAACTTGCCGGTCTGCGCGTACAGCTTGCGGATGTCGATGACATCCGGACCGATGCTGCCCTTGTACAGGGGCAGGTCCATGCTGGGGCTGCCGTCGCTGAAGGACAGCGTGGCTTTCACGTCGGAGGGGGTCATGTCGCGGGCCTTTCTTCAGTTCAGGTGCGCGGGTTGCCAGCCTGACGGCGCAAGGGGCGCCGTTCTCATCAGGGCCAGCACCTCACGGGCTTGGGGTGTATCGACCTCGCCTTGCGGCTCCTTGCGGGCCAGCAACAGGTCCAGCAGGTCGTTGTCGGCCAGGTCCATCAGGGCCAAGAGCCCCGCAGCCTGCCGTGTCGTGATCGTCTCCTCGTGGTGGCGGAAAAAGCGTTCGACGAACAGGTCGTTTTCCAGCAGGCCGCGGCGGCAGCGCCAGCGCAGCTTGCTGAGGGACCGTTCGTCAAGCAGCTCGTCCATCTCAACGTTCACACAGCCCTGCGGACCATGAGTTCCTTGATCTTGCCGATGGCCTTGGTCGGGTTCAGCCCCTTCGGGCATACATCGACGCAGTTCATGATGGTGTGGCAGCGGAAGAGCCGGTACGGGTCTTCCAGGTTGTCCAGGCGCGCGGCCGTGTCGTGGTCACGGCTGTCGGCGATGAAGCGGTAGGCCTGCAGCAGGCCGGCCGGGCCGACGAACTTGTCCGGGTTCCACCAGAAGCTGGGGCAGCTGGTGGAGCAGCTGGCGCACAGGATGCACTCGTACAGGCCGTTGAGCTCGTCGCGTTCTTCAGGCGACTGCAGGCGTTCCTTTTCGGGCGGCGGCGTGTCGTTGACGAGATACGGCTTGATGCTGTTGTACTGCTTGAAAAACTGCGTCATGTCCACGATCAGGTCGCGGATCACGGGCAGGCCCGGCAGCGGCTTGAGCACCACGGTGGCCGGCAGCGTGCGCATGTTGGTCAGGCAGGCCAGGCCGTTCTTGCCGTTGATGTTCATCGCGTCAGACCCGCACACACCTTCGCGGCAGCTGCGGCGGAAGCTCAGCGTGGGGTCCTGCGCCTTCAGCTTCATCAACGCGTCCAGCAGCATGCGTTCCGAGCCGTCGAGTTCGACGGTGTAGGTCACCATGCGAGGCTTCTCGTCGGTGTCGGGGTCGTAGCGGTAGATCTGGAAGGTGCGGAGAGTCATGTCTTTGATGCTTCGAATCAGAAGGTGCGGAAGACTCAGGCGGGTGCGGTCTAAAACGTCCGCACTTTGGGAGGAACCGAGTCGACGGTAAGCGGCGTCAGGTTCACCGGCTTGTAGCTCATGCTGTTGTCGGCGCTGTGCCACAGGCTGTGTTTCATCCACACCTTGTCGTTGCGGCCCAGCGGGAATTCCGCGTCATCAGCCAAACGCTCGTAGTCCTTCACCGTGTGGGCACCGCGGCATTCGTGGCGGGCAGCGGCACTGGTCATGGTGGCTTGCGCGGCTTCGATCAGGTTTTCCACTTCCAGCGCTTCGATGCGCGCGGTGTTGAAGACCTTGCTCTTGTCCTTCAGGCCGATGGCTTCCACGCGGGCGCGGATGGCGTTGATCTTCACCACGCCAGCGTCCATGCTTTCCTGCGTGCGGAACACGCCGGCATGCAACTGCATCGCATTGCGGATGTCATTGGCCACGTCTTGCGCGTATTCACCGCTGCTGGCGTTGTCCAGGCGCGCCAGCCGCGACAAGGCCAGGTCGGCGGCATCGGCCGGCAGCGGCTTGAAGGCCTTGTCCACCGTCTTGAAGCTCTTGACGATGTGGTCGCCCGCGGCCTTGCCAAACACCAGCAGGTCCAGCAGTGAATTGGTGCCCAGGCGGTTGGCGCCGTGCACACTGACGCAGGAGCATTCGCCCACCGCATACAAGCCATTGACCACGCTCTTGTAGTCGTCGCCCTTGGGCACAACAACCTGGCCGTTGATGTTGGTCGGGATGCCACCCATCTGGTAGTGGATGGTCGGCACCACCGGAATCGGTTCCTTGGTGATGTCGACGTTGGCGAAGTTGTGGCCGATCTCGAACACGCTAGGCAGGCGCTT
>JANOAM010000428.1:0-5180 GCA_031411215.1 Betaproteobacteria bacterium | reverse complement strand
CCTTCACGTCCTTGGGAAAGCATGAACCGCCATAGCCGGTGCCAGGGTAGAGGAAGTGGGTACCAATGCGTGGATCGCTGCCAATACCCTTGCGCACGCTCTCGATGTCTGCGCCGACCTTGTCTGCCAGCAAGGCCAGCTCGTTCATGAAGCTGATGCGCGTCGCCAGCATCGCGTTGGCCGCGTACTTCGTGAACTCGGCGCTGCGGATGCTCATCAATTGCATGCGATCGTGGTTGCGCATGAACGGCGTGTAGAGCGCGCGCAGCAGCAGGATGGCCTGCTCATCGTCTGCGCCGACGATGATGCGGTCGGGCTTCATGCAGTCATCGACGGCAGCGCCTTCCTTCAGGAATTCCGGGTTGGATGCCACCGAGAAGTGCAGGTCCTGCAGGCCGCGCGCAGCGAGTTCCGCGCTCACCGCCTGGTGTACGAGGTCGGCAGTGCCTACTGGCACCGTGCTCTTGTCGACGATGACTTTGTAGTCGGTCATGTGGCGGCCGATATTGCGCGCGGCCGCCAGCACGTATTGCAGGTCGGCGGCACCGTCCTCGTCCGGTGGCGTGCCGACGCCGATGAACTGAAACGTGCCGTGTGCCACCGCGGCCGCGACGTCCGTGGTGAACTGCAGGCGCCCTGCCGCCACGTTGCGGCGTACGACTTGCTCCAGGCCGGGCTCGTGAATCGGGATGCCGCCCTCTTGAAGAACGCGGATCTTGCGTTCGTCGACGTCGAGGCAGACCACGTGGTTGCCCATCTCGGCCAGGCAGGCGCCCGTGACGAGGCCGACATAACCGGTACCGACAGCCGTGACTTTCATGGAGTGCGTGTGAAGTGTTGGAGCATGCGGCTCTTGCCGGGCAATGATTCGAGCCGCGCACCGCGCAACCCGGCAACACGTTGTGTGCTGATCATCGCAGCGCCGGCAAGAAAGGGAAGACCGCGGGGATCGCTACCAGCGCCACCGCGAGGAAGGTCAGCGCTACTGGAGTCCCTGCCCGCAGATAGTCGCTCATAGTGTAGCGGCCGGGTGACATCACCATCAGGTTGGTCTGGTAGCCATAGGGCGTGATGAAGCTGCAACTGGCCCCATAGAGCACGGCCATCACGAAAGGCAGGGGCTGCAGGGCAAGGCGTTCCGCAACGCCCACTGCGATGGGGAACGCAAGCGCCGCCGCCGCGTTGTTGCTCATCAGTTCGGTCAGGACCCACGTCACCAGCAAGATCATGGCGAGCGCAGCGTAGGGGCCGAAGTTGTTGGCCCCCGTGAGCAGCGCATCGGCAAGCAAGCCCCCGGTGCCGGAAGCGACCATGACATCCGAGATGACCAGCGCGGACGCGATGATGGCGATGATCTCGTAGGGCATGTGCCGCTTCAGTTCCTCCGCCGTCACCAGGCGCAGCGCCAGAAACAGGCTCAGCAAAACGAGCAGCGCCACGAGGAAATCGACCAAGCCCAGAGCCGAGAGCGCAATCACGGCCGCAAAGCCAAGCGCCGCGAACCAGCCCTTGCGCGGGTCGGTGAACTTCTGCACCTGCTGCTGCTTGACCACGACAAAGTCCCGGGCGAGGTTGTTGCGGCGCTCGAAGTCCTTGCCCACCACCAGCACCAGGGTGTCGCCAACCTGCAGCGGCACGTCCGCAATCGGCCCCAGCAGGCGCCCGCTCCCGCGCCGCACCGCGATCACCGCCGCGTCGAAACGGGCCCGGAACCCCAACTCCTTCAGCGTCTTGCGCGCCATCGATGAGCCGGTGGCGACCACCACCTCGACCAGGTTGTCCTGCGGCAGCTGGTAGTGCTGCCCGCGTGTCTTCAGACCTTGGAAACCCAGCAGCAGGTCCAACCGGGTGAGGTCGCCGGTGAAGACCAGGATGTCGTTGGCGCGGATCGTCCGGTCGGGCTCCACGGGCGCGATCACGCGGCCATCGCGCACGATCTCCGTCAGGAACAGGTGCGTCAGCCTGCGCAGCCCGGCCGCCTCCACCGTCTTGCCCACCAGAGGGCTGTCGGCCTGCACCGCGGCTTCCAGGAAGTAGTCGGAGGTCCGCTCCTCGACCACGGGTTGCTCGGCCAGCAGGCTCGGGTACAAGACCAACATCACGACAGCGCAGGCCAACACGATCAGGATGCCCACCGGGAAAAGTTGGAACAGGTGCAGCGGCTCCATGCCGCGGCCGATCATCAAACTGTTGACGAGCAGATTCGTGCTGGTCCCCACCAGCGTCAGGATGCCGCCCAAGGACGCGGCAAAACACATGGGCATCAGAAGCCGGGAAGGGGCATGCACACGCGACTGCCGCAGCGGCCCCATCAAGGTCGCCACGACGGCCGTGTTGTTCAGGAAGGCCGAATACAGGCAGGTCGTCGCGTAGACCTTGAGCAAGGTGTACCGGTAGCTGCCCCGCACCAGCCGCTCCGCGACCCACTCCAGCAGGCGGCTCTTGTCCAACACCACCGAAAGCAGCAGCAACACCACTACCGTGACCAGGCCTGGGTTGGCCAGCTGCTCCAGGCTCTGTTGAAGCTTCACGTAGCCCAGCAGCACGAACGCGAAGGCCACTGCCAGGAAGGCGACGGCCGGCGCCCGGCGACCGCGCACGAGTTCGACGATCAGGATCGCCAGACCGACCAGCACGGTGATCTGCTGAAGCGTCATGCCAGCATGACCCTGTGCACGCGCAAGAGCGGCGTCCTGCCCATGGACCGCTTCAGGCGCCGATCAGGCCGCGCTCGCGCAGGGCCCGGACGACCTGCTCAGCCGCGGCGTCCAGATCCAGGACATCGTTGCGGATGTGGACGTCGGGATTCTCCGGCGCCTCATAGGGCGAGTCGATGCCGGTGAAGTTGGGCAGATCGCCACGCCGCGCCTTCGCGTACAGGCCTTTTGCGTCGCGCGCCTCGGCCATGGCCAGCGAGACATCCACGTGCACCTCGATGAACTCACCCGGTTCCATCAGCCCGCGGGCGAAGTCACGTTCGCGACGGAATGGCGAGATGAAGGAGGTGATGACGATCAGCCCCGCATCGGCCATCAACTTGGCCACCTCCGCGACACGGCGGATGTTCTCCACCCGGTCGGCGTCGGTGAAGCCCAGGTCGCGGTTCAGGCCGTGGCGCACGTTGTCGCCATCCAGCACGTAAGCAGCCCGTCCCAGCGCATAGAGCTTCTTCGCCACCAGGTTGGCGATGCTGCTCTTCCCGGCGCCGGAAAGCCCCGTGAACCACAGCACCGCCGGCTTCTGCCCCAGCAACTGCCCCCGCGCTACCTTGTCCACATCCAGCGGCTGGACGTGGATGTTGTGCGCCCGGCGCAGCGCGAAGTGAAGCATGCCTGCGCCGACGGTGCGATTGCTCAGCCGGTCGATCAGGATGAAACCACCCATCGTGCGGTTCACGCGGTACGGATCGAACGACACCGCACGGTCCAGCGACAAGTTGCACACGCCAATCTCGTTCAGCGTCAGCGTCTTGGCGGCCGCCTGCTCCAAGGTGTTGACGTTGACCTTGTACTTGATGCCCGTCACCGTGGCATTGACGCTGCGTGTGCCGATCTTCAGCAAGTAGGGCCGACCCGGCAGCAGGGCCTCGTCGTCCATCCAGACCACATGACATTCGAACTGGTCGGCGACCTCGGGCGGTGAACCGGCTTCGGCGATGACGTCGCCGCGCGAGATGTCGATCTCGTCGGCCAGCGTGATCGTCACCGACTCACCCGCCACGGCCAGGGCACGGTCTCCCTTGGGGGCCACGATGCGGCTCACCGTGCTTTCGCGCCCCGACGGCAGCACGCGAATGCGGTCGCCTGGCTTCAAGCGGCCGCTGGCCAATTGCCCGCAGAAGCCGCGGAAATCAAGGTCAGGCCGGTTGACCCATTGCACGGGCAGGCGCAGCGGCTGCTCCTGCAAGCGCGCTTCGTCGACCGGGCAGGTCTCCAGGAATTCCATCAACGCCGGCCCCTGATACCAGGGCATGGCAGCGCTGCGGGACGCGATGTTGTCACCGGTGAGCCCGGAGATCGGGATCGACACGACATCGCCCAACTCGACGAGCGCAGCGAACTCACGGAACTCGGCCTCGATGCGACGGAAGGTCGCTTCGTCGTAGCCGACCAAGTCCATCTTGTTCACGGCCAGAACGACCTGGCGGATGCCGATGAGACCCACCAGGTAGCTGTGGCGCCGCGTCTGCGTCAGCACCCCCTTGCGGGCGTCGACCAGGATGACCGCCAGGTCGGCCGTCGAAGCGCCCGTGACCATGTTGCGCGTGTACTGCTCATGGCCCGGCGTATCGGCCACGATGAACTTGCGCTTGTCGGTGCTGAAAAAACGGTATGCGACATCGATCGTGATGCCCTGCTCGCGTTCGGCGGCCAGGCCGTCGACGAGCAGCGCGAAGTCGATGTTGTCGCCCTGGGTGCCCCAGCGCCGGCTGTCTGCCTCGACGGCCGCGAGCTGGTCCTCGAACAGCATCTTGCTGTCGTACAGCAGCCGGCCGATCAGCGTGCTCTTGCCGTCGTCGACACTGCCGCAGGTGATGAACCGCAGCAGGCTCTTTTGCTGGTGCTGCTGCAGGTAGGCACCGATGTCGGTGGCAATGAGTTCGGAGACATGCGCCATCTCAGAAGTACCCCTGCTGCTTCTTCTTTTCCATCGACGCAGCTTCGTCGTGATCGATCATCCGGCCCTGGCGTTCGCTCGTCCGCGTCAGCAGCATCTCCTGGATGATCGATTGCAGCGTGTCGGCCTCGCTCTCGACGGCACCCGACAACGGGTAGCAGCCCAAGGTACGGAAACGCACTTTCTTTTGCATCGGCACCTCGCCAGGCAGCAGCGGCATGCGGTCGTCGTCGACCATGATCAATGTGCCCTTGCGATTCACCACCGGCCGAACGGCCGCGAAGTACAGCGGCACGATCGGTATGTCTTCCAGGAAGATGTATTGCCAGATGTCGAGCTCTGTCCAGTTCGAAATGGGGAACACACGGATCGATTCACCCGGCCGCTTGCGCGTGTTGTACAGGCTCCATAACTCCGGTCGCTGGTCCTTCGGGTCCCACTGGTGTTGCGTCGTGCGGAAGCTGAAGATCCGCTCCTTGGCGCGGCTCTTTTCTTCGTCGCGCCGGCCGCCTCCGAAGGCCACATCGAAGCCATGCAGGTCCAGCGCCTGCTTCAGGCCCTGC
>JANOAM010000427.1:0-7729 GCA_031411215.1 Betaproteobacteria bacterium | reverse complement strand
CGGCAATGCCTAACCCCTCCATCAAGCCGAGCCCCAACAGCAAAACACCAGGCCCGCTCTGCAGTGCATGTCATCATCTGCAGCGCGGGCCTGGCGTTTTCCTGCCGGTGCCGGCTTATGTCGAACGTTAGGCATCGCTTGCAAAGCTCCGCGTCCGTCGGCTTCACGGCTCGCCCCAGGGGGCTCGCCTCTACAACGGCCACACGCTCCGGATACTGTGTGTTCGCCGCGGAAACGAAGCATTGCCTTTGCTCAGCGAGTCAGTGGCATGCCAAGCCCGGCAGCGCCGTAGGCGGGATGCCATCGCGGTCCGGCACCCAAGTGTTCGCCCGCAGTGGCATGGAGAGTACAACCCACGTGGCAATGCCTAACCCCTCCATCAAGCCGAGCCCCAACAGCAAAACACCAGGCCCGCGCTGCAGTGCATGTCATCATCTGCAGCGCGGGCCTGGCGTTTTGCTGCCGGTGCCGGCTTATGTCGAACGTTAGGCCGCACAAAAAGCACTTCCGTTGCTCCCCGGGTAGGAAGACGCCCCCGCGAAGCCGCAGAAGAATCGCTCCAACGAACCAGCTGGTACATGAACAAGGCACAGGATCTTCAGTACATCGTGTTCTGGTCCATCGTGGGCCCGTTCAGCTTGGTCTTGGGCCTGTTTCTAACCGGACAGTTGCTACTGAGCCTTGCCGCCTCGAACTCCGACTCCTGGGCTTCAGGGCTTGGTGCCGTGCTCTACTACTCTTCCCGCGTTGGCACTGTCCTGGTCGCACACGTTTTCGCCTTCTTCGGGTTGCTTGGTCTTCTCGCCCTACCTTGGCGGCCGGTGAAGCACAAGGCCGTTACTCTCATCACGTGCGCAGTGGCTGTCTTTGCGTCAACTCCACTCCTCGCGGCTCTGTACTTCAGGTACCAATTGTGGCCACTCAGCTACTGAGCGTATGCGCGGTGCGGCCTAAGGAACCGCTGAACAATCAGCCATCCAGATCGCTCAACTCATTGAGGCCGACTTCTTCTCAGGTTGTGAGATTCGAGGCCCTACTCACGCGGTAAAGCTACGCAAATGAGAGCTTGTGCTCCCATTTCACCTGGGTTTGGTCTTCAATGCGTTGGCTGCAGGCGCACTTGTCCATCCAGTAGTCGCCGCTTGGCCAACTGCAGGTTCACGAGTGCAGCATGTACGTGCGCTCTCGCGTGGTTCTTGGCCAGGCCCTTGTAGCTCACCTTGCGGTAGCCGAACAAGTTCTTGATGACGTGGAACGGGTGCTCGACGATGGCTCGCACTTGCGCGTAGCGGCGCTCTGACCATTCGATCATCCCCTTCAGCGGGCCTTCGGGCATGGTCTTGAGCAGGCCGCGCTTCATGGCAATGTTGCAGCGGATGTCCTGGCGCAACTTCCCATCGCGCTGCGCCTGGATGAACTCCTCTCGCCTGTCCAAGCCCGTATAGCCCGCGTCACCGTGCACGAACTCTTCCTGCCCATGTAGCAGCTCGTGCGCGTGCGCAACATCAGCCTCGTTGGCCGCAGTCGTGTAAGCGTCCGGGCATCCCATGGCGATGCCGTCGGACTCGCCGCAGCGATGCTCAGGCTTCGTTGACCTCGTCCGTGAACACGTTGTCCGACCAGGCCAAGGCGATGGCTCTGTCCAGGCGTCTGAGCAGCGCGTTCAGGGTTTCGCCGTCGCGACGCATGAGCATCGCCAAGGCGTTGTGGCTGTCGGCGGCAGTTGCGGCGCACTCGAACGGAGGCAGCGCTCCGAGCGTGATCGTGCCTCCCTCGGCGATCAGGGCTTCGATGTTCTTCATCTTGCGGGTCGTTGGTCGCCGTCTTGTGGATGCCAGCGATGAGGCAGCAGTTCGCTGATGCGGCTTGCCGGCTGCGTCGGCAGCTTCTCCAGTATGTCGCGCAAGTAGGCATAAGGTTCATGCCCGTTCAGGCGCGCAGAGTGCACCAGGCTCATGACCGCTGCGGCCCGCTTGCCCGCACGCAGGCTGCCAGCGAACAGCCAGTTGTTCCTGCCAATGGCGATCGGCCGGATCTGGTTCTCGACCCAGTTGTTGTCGATGGGCAGATCGCCGTCGTCGATGAAGCGCACCAATGCCTTCCAGCGTTTGAGGCTGTAGTCGATGGCCCTGGCTGTCGCTGACCCGTCGGGCACCTTCTGCCGCTGCTGGGTCAACCACTGGTGCAGCGCATCGGCGATCTTCTCGCTCCTGTCCTTCCTGATCGCCTGGCGTTCTCGAGCCGGCAGCTCGCCGGCCTCGCGCTCGACCTCGTACAGCTTGTGGAAGAACTTCAGCGCCTGCTCGCCCACCTGGCTGCCGTGGTTGGCCCACAACTCGTGGAACTTGCGCCGCGCGTGCGCCATGCAACCGACCTCGGTCACCCCGAGCTCGAAGCAGGCCTTGTAGCCGCTGAAGTCGTCGGTGACGAGCTGGCCCTTCCAGCCCGGGTTGTGCGCGCTCCCCGGTAGTCCCAGGAAGTCACGCACGTGTTGGCCGCCTCGGCTGTCTGCGAAGTCGAAGACAACCGCCTTCATTGGGTTGAAGCGGGTCGTGCAGTAGCTCCACAGGTAAGCCTTGTGCGTCTTGCCGTCGCGCAGGTGTGCCGGCTTGAGCATCGCCACCGGCGTCTCGTCGGCGTGCAGCACGGTGTTCTTCAGCATCTCGGCCGCCAGCGCGTCCGCCAACGGCTGCAGCTGCACGCCGCACTCGCCCACCCATTGCGCCAGCGTCGATCTTGCGATGGCCAAGCCCGCGCGCTCGAAGATGGCTTCTTGCCTGTAGAGCGGCAGGTGATCCAGGTACTTGGCCACCAGCACCTGGGCCAGCAGGCCGGTGCTCGGGATGCCCTTGTCGATGATGTGGGGCGCCACCGGAGCCTGGACAAGCTTCTCGCAGCAGGCACAGACCCACTTGCCGCGGATGTGGCGCTCCACCGTGAACACGCCGGGCTCGTAGTCCAGCTTCTCGGCCACGTCCTCACCGATGCGCTTCATCGGTGTTCCACAGCCGCACGTCGTGCTCTGGGGTTCGTGGCGGATCTCGCGGCGCGGCAGGTGCGCAGGCAGTACTTGGCGCTTGGGCTGCTTCTTCTCTCCGGCCGGCTTGCTGGCGGGCTCCAGCGCCTGGATCTCCGCGGCCACGGCCGCCAGGTCCATGTCCAGGGTCTCGTCGAGCAGGGTCTTCTGCTCGCCCGTGTACGCCTCACTCTGCGCGGCGAACTTCAAGCGCTTGAGCACGGCGTTCTCGTGCGCGAGCTTGTCGATCGTCGCCTGCTTGAAGTGGACTTCCTGGGCCAGTGTGCGCACCGCGATGCGCAGTTCGTCCGTGTCCAGCGAGTCCAGGGTCTGCAGGTCGATCACGGGGTGTAATCGTGCCAGCGGCGTGTCGAGCTGACATCAGCAGCTTCAGCAATTGCGCTACAGCAGCGTGATCACTCCAGCCTCGCCGATACGCTGCCACGGCAGGCCCAGCACGAGGGCGTCGAGTTGCGCGCGTGTGAGCGTCAGCGTGCCGGACATGTTCTTGGGCCACGCGAACTTGCCGCTGTTCAGGCGCCGAGCGGCCAACCACACGCCGATGCCGTCGTGCACGAGCACCTTCATGCGGTTGGCCCGCCGGTTGGCGAAGAGGTAGGCGTGGTGCGGCCTCGCCGCGCCGAAGACGGTGACCACCTTGGCCAGTGCCGCCTCGGTGCCGGCGCGCATGTCCAGGGGCTCGACGGCCATCCACACTGCATCGACCCGAATCACCGCAGCAGCTCGCGGGTCCACGCGGACAGGTCTGCCGCGGCGCTCATCGGCCACGCGATCTTCATCATCAGCGCACCACGCCGAAGCTCGACCTCGATGCGTTGGTCACTGGCCTTGAGCTCAGGCACCGCAGTGACCGCTACCGGCACGAACTCGCGCTGCACAACGCTGACGCCCGCATCGCCCCGGCGCGCCAGCTTGCGCCATCCATGCACGATGTTCGCGTTGATGCCGTGCGAGATCGCCACCTTCGCCACCGACGCGCCAGGCGCGTCGCATTCGGCCACGATCTGCGCCTTCAGCTCTGGGCCGTACCGCCTGCGCTTGCGACTCTCTTCGCTTTCCATCGTGTCCACCTATTTGCTACGTGGACACGATCGTTATCGCCGCCGGCTCCAATCTCAAGATGGGTTGGCCGGACGCTTACGCAGTCGTGTGCACGCTGTGGATCAGACCCGACTTGGCATCCACCCCAATGTGCATCTTCATGCCGTAGTGCCACTGGTTGCAGCCGTACCGACAGCTCACGTCGAAGCCCCGGTATCAGCAACACCAGCCCGAAGCTCGCCAGCAACCCGGCGCCGACGTGGCGAATGGATTCCGAAGTCGTCGCCGCCACGCCGATGGCGCTGAGCACGCTGCCGACGGCTGCAAAACTGACGACCAGGCCCGAAGCGAGCGCCAGCGGCGCCGCTCGCCCGGACTGAAGGGCGGTGGCAACGAGAATCGGGATCAGGGGCAACACGCAGGGCGACAGCGTCGAGAGGCCGCCAGCGGCGAAGGCAAGAGCCAGTGAAAGCACGCGCCGCCCGTGGATCAAGAGCCGGCTTTGAGCAGCAGGGCGCGGATTTGAGCCGGGTCTGTGACTCCCGCCGAGCGCCCGACTTCCTCAGCACCTTTGGCAACGATGAGCGTGGACTGCGTCTTGACGCCGAGCATCTCGACCGCCCGCTTGTTCTTGTCGAAGTCGACCTTCAACACGACATACCTGTCGAATGCCGGGTCCTTGAGCATGCTGTCGAGCACTTCGTTCTGCTTGGCGCAGATGGGGCACCAGGTGGCGTGCACGTGGTAGAGGATCGGCTTCGAACCGGCCACCGCCGCCTGAAGGCTTTCTTGCGTGATCGGCAGGATCTCTGCGGCGCGGGCGACCGCAGGTGCCACAAGCGCCGTGGCGGCGAGGGCCACAGCAAGAAGTGATAGCAGGGATTTCTTCATGGGGGTTCCTTGTTGAGAGACAGTGAGTACAGCGTTGCTGCACTGGCAAGGAGGCGGCCTTTCCTTCGATGGATTCACGCTCGCAGTCGTTGCTGGATCGTCTCGACCAGCCCGATGGTCCAGCAGGCCGGGCAGCCGCGCATGGCCACCAGTGCCAGCAAGCCCGTGACCGCCGACCAGGCCGGGTGCGCATGCTGCTGCCTCAACGCCACGTAGAGCAACGCGAAGGCGACGGCGCCGCGAATCAGATGGCCGCTCAGCGTTTGGGTGGCGAACAACCCGGCCGGGCTCTTTCCGAGCAACTGTTTCATGGCGCATTCCCTTTCGACGCCTCCGGTCGCAGGTACTCGCGCACCAGCATCCGCCCACGGTGGATGCGGCTCTTGCAGGCTTCGCGCGTGATGCCCAGGTGGTCGGCGGCTTCGCCAATGGTGAGTTGCTCCATGTCGCGCAGCAGGATCACTTCGCGGTAGATCTCAGGCAGCGATTCGAGCGCGCGCGTCAGGTCGATGCGCAGGTCGTCTTGCGAGACCTTGGCGAAATGCTCGGCCTCGTGCCGCTCGTTCAGCTCCTCCGCGCCGCGGATCAAGCCCAGCACCGGGAGCATGCACAAGCGGGTGACGACGCGAAAGATCCAGCCCGCGACCGCCAGCGGGTCGCGCACATTGCCCAGGCGGCGGTACAACACGATGAGCGCTTCCTGCACCACGTCTTCGATGGCCGAGGTGCGATGGCACTGGCGCCGCGCGTAGCGGCGGATGTCGGGCTGCAGTTCACGCAGCACGCGGTCGATGGCGACGGGGTCGCCACCCTGCGCCGCAGCGAACACCGCCCCGTCGACCCGAATCATCGCGGCCCGTCCAGGGGCTCGCGTCCGGCCATGGCGCAGGCGGGGCAAAAGCCGAACAGCCCGGTCAGCCCAGTGAATACACCGCTGGCCGCGAGCACCCAGCCCAGGGGCGTGGTTCCGATCAGCGTCAGCGAGCAGGCCACGATCAATGCGCCGCCCAGCACCCTGGCTATGCTCTCCTTGGAGCCCACGTTCTTGCGATACAACATGCTCTCACCTGGTTGCTGCCCGATCACAGCGGGCATCGTAGGCAAGGAGAGGCAGTCGCCGGAAGAGGATTCATGTCGGGGTAAAACAATGAACGTGGCGTGCAAGGCCTCGTCCCGCGGGCCGTCAATCGGCCTCAGGCCCCGTCGCCACGTGCGAAGGCGCCTCGGCCAGCAACTGCCCGATCACTGCACCCAGTTGCAGGTCGTCGATCTGGCCAAAGTGGCTCAGTCGAACGCGACCGTGTTGGTCAAAGACCACCACGCTGGGCGTACCGCGCAGCCCGTAGGCCCTCATGGTCATCGGCACGGGGCTGCCGGGGTCGGCTTGGTCGACGCCGACAGGAAATGCAATCCGGTACTCGTCCAGGAACACACGCAGTGCCTGCGGACCCATCACGTCGTGGTGTTCGAAGACGGTGTGCAAGCCGACCACGGCAACCCTTTCCTGCGGGAAGAGCCGGTAGACGCGCAAGGCCTGCGGCAAACCGTGCGACACGCAGCCTGGGCACAGCATCTGGAAGGTGTGCAGCACCACGACCCGCCCGCGCAGACTGTCCAAGGTGACCGGTTGTGGCGAATTGAGCCATTGGCTGATCTGCAGCGGCGGCGACGTGCTGGCGGTGGCATTCATGATTCAGCATGATCTCGATGACCCGGCGCGAGCTTGCGCCGGGCGGGGTTGCGTTGTCTTCTCGAAGAGGCTTCAGACGGCGCTGCGCAGCTTGACGGCCGGAAAGTCGACTGGGACTGCAAACGCAACGTTCACGTAGTTGGTGAACAGATTCAGCGCCACATGAGCCAGCATCTCGACGATCTCTTCGTCACCGAATCCGACCATGCGCAGCTTCTGCACGTCGGCATCGCCCACCTGACCGCGTTCATTGACGAGCTTGAGCGCGAAGTGCAACGCGGCCTGCGTTTTCGCGTCGGCCGATTCACCGGCTTGCGCGCGCTGCATCTCTTCCGCGTTGGCGCCAGCCTTGCGGCCCAGCGCGGTGTGGGCAGCCAGGCAGTACTCGCAGGCATTGCGGTCGGCCACGGCCACGGCAATCTGCTCGCCGAGCTTGGGTGCAATCACCCCGCCGCCCAGGGCGCCGAAGGCCGTCCACATGCTCTTCAGTGCAGCCGGTGAATTGGCCACCGCGCGGAACATGTTGGGCGTGGTGCCAAAAGCGGCATGGATGGAGTCGAGCAGCGCCTTGCGGTCGGCGGTGGTGGCGTTGCGATCGATGAGAGGAACGCGGTTCATGGTGAATCCTTCAGCTTGGCTCGGTTGGACAGACGTGGGTGGGGGGATGGATCGGCATCAAGGGCTCAGAACTGGCCCTCGCGGACGTAGGGGTAGCTCCACAGGATGGTCTGCATCAACACCGACTTGACCCAGGCTGCGTGCATCTTCTCGACGTCAGCGGCCGCGGCGCCCTTCTTGGCCAGGAAGGGTTTGAGGGTGGTCGTCACGGGTATGGTCAAAGCCGACAGGTAGCGGAAGTTCACCAGCGGCGCGCTGTCGGCCTTGTCTGTCTTGTTCTTCTTGGCCGTGGTGTGACGCAGGCCGATTTCGTATTGGTAGTCCAGCCAGGCCTGGTCGTAGTTGGCGTCAGCTGTGTCGGCAATCCACTGACCAAAGCGTTTGCGCACGGCGCCCAGGTAGGCACCGTCTGGGGCTCCGGTCTTGTTGTTCTTGAAGTACACGACCAACTC
>JANOAM010000426.1:0-4291 GCA_031411215.1 Betaproteobacteria bacterium | reverse complement strand
CAGCTGATCCACGTTCCAGGCCACGGCTGGGTGGTAGCTGCCCAGCACCGGGCCCAGGTCCGCCACACGCGCGCTGCCTTCGGCGATGCAGCTTTTGTAGAAGTCATGGCCGAAGACGTTGACGCCGTAGCTGCCGGTCAGGTCGTAGAACACCTGGTCGTCCAGGTCCGTCACCGTCACGCCCGACGAGGACTTGACGAAGGAACCCACGGACAGGTGCTGGCGCAGGTAAGGGCTGAACTGGAAGGGCACACGGTAGCTGCCGGTGAACTGCAGGTCGGAGATGCCTTCACGCGCCACTTTGGTCAGCGCGATGGACCGGGCATGGCGCTGGTTCAAGGTCTCGGCCAGGCGCGCAAAGCCTTCGCGGCGGTGCGCCTGCATCTCGCCCGGCGCGCCGTCCACGCCGAAGAAGCGCAGATCGTCATAGGCATAACCCGGCACCAGCGCGGCCACCCGTTTGGCCATGCGCGAGTGGCCGGTGAGCGACGGGTGTTTGGCCAGCGACAGTTCGATGCGGCGGCGCACCGGCTGCAGGACGGCCAGCGCCGCCAGCGCCAGAGCGGAGAGGGCCAGGGTGTCGTTCATGATGCAGCCCGCAGTGGAGACCGGGCTGTTGTAGCCAGAAGCTTTGACAGGCTGATGAATCGGGCGCCGCACCTACCGTGGCGCGGGTTGTGCCCGCAGCTCCTGCAGCGCACGCTGCGCGCCACCAGCAGCGGGTGCCACCCGTGCCAGTTCCTGCAGCAACGCCTCGGCCTGTGCAGGGTCGCGCTGCTGCAAGGCCTGTGCCATGCGCAGCAGCGGCTGGTAGGCGGGTTCGAAGTCAGGGCTCAGGTGCAGCACGGCGAGCAGAGGTTCGCGCACCTGCTGCAACATGCGAGCCGGGTCGGCAGACGGCCGCACGCCCATGTCGGCGCGCAGGAAGGCCGTGCGGGCCAGGCGGTAGGCCGCCAGCCGGTCGGCGCGTTGGGGCGGCGCGTCTTCCCAATCTGCCAGCAGCGTCTGCAAACGCTCGGCCGGCGTGTCTGCGGGTTCGTAGGTGGCGCGTGGTGCCAAGTAGGCCACCACGGGGTGGTCGTCGGTGTTCATCGGTGCGGCTGCTGACCAGCGGCTCAATGTGGCCGGGCCGGCCACTTCGCTGCCCAGCACGGCCCAGGGGTCGCCCAGGCCGAAACGCACCGGGCCCGGCACCATATGGCTGCTGGCGATGCGTACCGACACGGCAGCCGGCGTGGGCGCAGTGATGCTGGAAGCGATCAGCCCCAGCACCGGCGTCTGCAGGCTGTGCGTGGCCAGCACCGCCCTGCCCTGTGGGTAGACGGCCATGAAGCCGCGCACGATGCTGCGCAAGGTGGCCAGGTCCATCTGGTGCAGCGGCAGCCATTGGCAGAACAAGCCGCCCGGCGCCAGCCGCGCCTGCACGGCGCGGAAGTGTTCAACGGTGTACAGCGACGCGGACCCCGCGCGCGCCGGGTGGAAGTTGTCGGCCACGATGACGTCCCACTGCTGCGGCGTGTGACGCAGGAAGCGCCGTGCATCGGCCACATGCACCGCCACACGGTCCAGGCCCTGACCTTGCCCGACGGCGTCACCCACCGCGTCGCGGAAGTGGCGCGCAGCCTGAACAACCTCTGGCAGCAATTCAACGGCCTGCACGTCCAACGCCGGGTCCAGCGCAGCAGCGCTGGTGGTGACGCCGGTGCCCAGACCCACAAACAGCGCACGCTGCGGCGCCGGGTGCAGCAGCAACGGCAGCCAGGCCTGGCGTGCGTCGGCCAATGCCGTGGCATTGCTGCCTTCCTGCTGGCGGTTGTTGATGCGCAGCAGCCGAACGCCCGCCGGATCCTCCGTCACGCTGACGCTGCCCAAAGCACCTTCCTGGTGGCTCACGACATGGCCGCCGGCAGGCATGTCCAGAAGGCGCAAGGGCGGAGCAAGGCCGACGGCCACTGCACCAACCACCACCACGGCCAGCGGCGAGGCCAAGTGCTTGATGTTGCGCCGCTTCGGTCCCCACGCTAGCAGTAGGCCGCCCAGCAGCGCATAGCCTCCCACCAGTGCCAGCAACGCTGCTTGCGCGCCCCAGCTCACCAGCAGGCCCAGGCCCCAAAGTGCGGGCGCCAGTGCGGCCCCCGCCGTGTTGACGGCCAGGGCATTGCCGAAGCCCAAGCCCTGCGCCGCCGCGGCTTCGCACAGCGCGCTGAACAAGGCACCCATCACTACCGTGGGCAGGCCGAAGGCGATGACCGCCAGCAGCGCCTCAGTACCCAGGGCGGCCGTCTGGCCTCGCACCGGCAGCAGACCCAGCAGCGGCAGCAGTGCGGCCTTGAACCAGGGCATCAGCCACAGCGAAGCACCGCACAGCAGGCAGCTGAGTGCCAGGCCCAGCAGGAGTTGGACGACGTGTTCCCTGGGTGCGCCTTGAACATGTTTGCGCCGCCTGGCCCACAGGGCTGCGCCCAGTGCGGTGCCCATCAGGTACACGGCCAGCAGCAGCGCCAGGGTGTAGACCGTGTTCTCGGCGACCTGGCTCAACACGCGCAGCACCACCACCTCGTAGGCGACTCCCAACAGGCCGGTGAGTGCCAACACCGCCGCCCAGAACCTGCGCTTCGCGGTACCGGGCTGCGGATGCGACGGTGCTGCCTCTTGCGTGGCGGGCTCCATTGGCGTGGTCGGCAACAACCAGGCCAAGACGGCGCACAGCAGATTGAGCCCGGAACAGACACCCGCAGTGGCCAACAGGCCCCACTGCGGCACCAGGACGAAGGCCGCACCCAGCACGCCTAGCACGCCCCCCAGCGTGTTGGCGGCGTACAGCGCTGCGATGCGTGAACCGCTCTTGCGCCGCTGCGCCATCAGGCATTCCATCGCCGGCATCGTGGCGCCCATGGCCAGCGTGGCTGGCAGGAACAGCAGCCAGGTGCCCAGGCCGGTGACCAGTGCCTGCCAGCCGGCGGAGGCCTGCATGCCGACAAGCGCCGTGATGGCCGATGAGGCCGGCGCCATCAGGAAGAACAACGCGCCGCACCACAACGCCACCGCCGCCTCGCAGGCTGCGTACCAGCGCGCGGGTCTGGTGCTGCGCGCCACCGCGCCACCCAGCGCCCATGCGCCAAGCGCCAGGCCCCCAAAGAAGGCGCCCACCACCGCAAGCGTCGCCGCACCCTCATGCCCCAGCCACAGCGCAGCCTGTTGTGTCCAGACGATCTGATAGCCCAGCGCCGCAGCGCCGGACGCCAGCATCAAGGCCCCCATCAACGAGGGAGCCAGGGACCACAACTGCGTGTGTTGCCTGGCCATCGTGCCAGCAGCCCGAGGCAGAGGCCGCACGTGCTCAGCCACTGAAGCTGACCAAGCCCATGCAGAGCACGGGCGCGCCTTCCGGCATGCGTGCGAACGGCGTGTACAAGCGGTCAATGACTTCGGGCATGCTGCAGATAGACGGCCGACGCCGTCGGGCCGCTTAAGCGCAGTTTCCGGCGGTGATGTGACGGAGCCGTGACGCGTCCGCCCATTTCCCCTGGCTGGCACTGCGCAGGTACCGAGGTCACTGCACCGTCATGGACCCACCGCGCCGACCGCTGCCTGCCCTTCCAGGACGGCACCTACATCACGCTGCGCCTGACCAGCAGCATGTACCACCGCTTCCACGCACCGCATGACGCCACGGTGGAACAGGTCAGCTGCATCAGCGGCGATACCTGGAACGTCAACCCGATTGCGCTGAAGCGTGTGCAGCGCCTGTTCTGCCGCAATGAACATGCGGTGCGCCTGAAGGATGGCCCAGCTGAAGGCACGCCCATGGCGCTGGTGGCCGTGGCGGCCATCCTGGTGGCGAGCATCCGGCTGCACTGTCTGGACGTGCTGCTGCACCTGCGTTGCGGCGGGCCCGTCGACATGCCTTGCAACGCCGCCGTCAGCAAGGGTCAGGCGCTGCTGGTCCGCAACCCGTCACCGCACTGACCGGGCGCTGTCACAGCCCCGTCGCGTGGCCCACCGAGCATCACGACTCATGCGCCGCGATGAACTCCCCGCCCTGGTCACAGACACCGACGATCCGGAGTCCGAATCGGTGCGCAAGCTGCGCGTGCGCACGGTCTGGATCTCCGACCTCCACCTGGGCACACCCGGCTGCCAGGCCGGCGCGCTGCTGGACTTCCTGCGCACGGTGGAGTGCGACACCTTGTTCCTGGTCGGCGACATCATTGACGGTTGGCAGCTGCGCCGCAGCTGGTACTGGCCGCAATCACACAACGACGTGGTGCAAAAGCTGCTGCGCAAGGCG
>JANOAM010000425.1:0-3075 GCA_031411215.1 Betaproteobacteria bacterium | reverse complement strand
GCTTTGGTGAGGATGCTGAGCAAGTCCTTCGCGGCCTTGGGCGTGCCGTCGCTGTTCAGCAGTTGTTGGTAGGGCAGGTGGACCAGCTTGCTGTCGGCGGCTGCGGCGGGCAGCTTGGCGCCGGCTGCGACGTAAACCCGGGGGTACGCGGGCGCGCTCGCCTGGACGCCCGTGCGCGGCTGGACACGGTAGCTGGCCACGGGCACCGCCAGGTCCTGCGGCGACTTGCGCGGTCCCACCGTGGTGGGGTCCTTGGTCAGCGGAAAGCCGGCCAAGCCCCAGTCGTCCACCGAGTCCATCAGCACCGACACGCGTTTCTGGCCCAGTTGCTCCAGCGCCAGGAAGGCCAGCGCGGCGCGTGGAGTCAACCCACCGTCGGACACCACCACGGCTTCGTGGCTGTCGTTGACGCCGGCGGCACCCAGCAAGCCGGCCAGCTGCGTCGGCTGCTTCAGATGCGCCTTGAAAGTCTCCGCCGGCAGGTTCAGCGCAAAAGGTAGGTGCCCCTGACTGTAGACGTTATGGTCACGCACATCGATCAGGCTCAGCTGCGCCAGCCCGAAGGCACGCAGCATGCCGCCGTTCCAGCCCTGCAGCCAGTGCATGCCGCGTTTGATCTGCGGGCTGTCGTAGGTCCAGAAGGGCAGTTCGCGGTCATCCATCAGCCACTCGCGCTGTGACTCGTTGTACAGCTTGACCTTGGGGTAGCCCGCCAGGAAACGCAGCGCGAAGAAGGGCACGGCCGCGGCGCCACCACCGCCGCAGTGGGCATGCACCGTCATGTCGGGCTGGATGCCCAGGTACTGCGCCATGCGCCGGATCTCGGCCGCCGACTTGAAGGTCTTGTCGGCGTTGAAGAAGTCCTCGGCCGGCAAGGACACGGCGTTGGGCACGTGGCCGGCGCGGTCGAAGAACTTGGCCTGGCCGTAGTGGTAGCCCGGCTCCAGCGCATCAACCAAGGCGTGGCGGCGCGGGTCGCCGGAAGCGGCCAGGAATTCGTCCAGGCGCACGCGGGCTTCTTCGCGCAGCGCGGCTACGCGGAAGCTGCCGGGTGGTGGCGCCGGTGTGCGATCCGCGGTGACCGCACCGCCCGCCGCCTGCCAGGCGGTCATGCCACCGTCCAGCAGGAACAGGTCCTCGGGCGCCACGCCCAGGTAGTAGAGGTCGAAGAACAGGCGCGGCGCCATGTAGGCACCGCCCTGGTCCAGGACGACGATCTTGCGGCCAGGGCTCACGCCCCAGCGCTGCAGGCGCTGCTCCATGGCCGCCGGTGGCATCTCGCGGCCCGCGTAGGCAAAGACATCGGCATGAACCGCACCCGGGATATGCCTGGCCGTGTGCAGCGGCGCGGGCGACGCGTCCAGCAGCAGCACATCACCCGCGGCCAGCGCGGCCTGCAGCCATTGCGGGGTGACGAGACGTCCTGCATCGGCCGCCGCAGCGGGTTGCAGACCCATGGCAACCGCGGCGAACAACAACAACGCCCAATGGCGCAGGGTCTTGGTCAAGGTGGTCTCCGGTCAAGGCATCAGCTCGGGCTGTCACTGTGCGCCCGGCGGCGCGGCGGCGCCAGCCGCCAGCGACGGACCGCGTTCCGCGGCCGCCAGGGCGCGGCAATGGCCGACAGGGCGCGGCGCGCAGCCCATACTCGCGACCCCGTTGATCAGAGGTGACCGGATGCTGAACCTGCAACGCCACCGCAGCCAGGCGCTTGCCAACTGGCTGACCACGCTCCTGCTCGCCGCCGCCTGGCCAGCCGCCGCCGCGCCCGAAGAGGCCGCCTACGGCGCTGCCAGCGGCTACCCGCACGGCGACCGCAGCAACTGGTTCCGCCAATACCACCTGGTGGGCGCGCTGACCGCGATGGACCAGCTGTTCCCCGTGCGCACAGTGGCTGCCGGGCCCGACGTCCGCCCGCTGCCCCAGCGTGCCACGCCACCCGCATGGACCTTTGTGCAACGCTACCTGGACCGCCACCCGGCCACCGGCTTGCTGGTGCTGAAGGACGGCCAGGTGCTGGTCGAGCGCTACCAGTACGGGCGCCGTGCCGAGGACCGCTTCACCTCTTTTTCGATGGCCAAGACCGTGGTCGCGATGGCCGTGGGCATTGCAATTGCCGAAGGCCGCATCGCGTCCATCGACGAGCCGGTGGACCGCATCGAACCCGCGCTGGCCCACACCGCCTGGAAGGGCGCGGTGCTGCGCCAGGTGCTGAACATGGCATCAGGCGTGCGCTTTGACGAGACCTACGACAAGCCCGACACCGACATCGCGCGCCTGTCACGCGCCTGGTCCCGGCAGGAAGGTGCCCTGCTGGCCGGACTGCAGCGCCTGAGCGAACGCGACACCGCGCCGGGCGAACGCTTCCACTATGTCTCTGCCGAAACGCAGGTGCTGACCCAGGTGTTGATCCGCGCCACCGGCCGCCCGCTGGCCGACTACGTGGGCGAGAAGATCTGGGCGCCGATGGGCGCCGAGGCCGACGGGGCCTGGGTGACCGATGCCGCTGGCGTGGAAGCAGGCTACTGCTGTCTCTCAGCGCGGCTGCGTGACTGGGCACGGCTGGGCCAGTTGCTGCTGGACGGCGGGCGGCGTGACGGCGCGCAGGTGATCCCGCAAGCCTGGGTCGAAGTCGCGACCACCGTGCGGCCGCAGGACAGCCATCTGCGGCCTGGACGCGCGACACCCTACTTCGGCTACGGCTACCAGACCTGGATCTTTCCGGAAGGACTTGGGTTTGCGCTGCTGGGCGTGCGTGGGCAGGCGGTCTATGTCAACCCGCAACTGCGCCTGGTGATGGTGCAGACGGCGGTGTGGCCGACGTCCAGCAACCCGGCGCTGGGGCGTGAGCGGGACCAGTTCTGGCGGGAGCTCATCCGGGTTGCGGGGCAGGAGTGAGGAAGTGGGCGACGGTCCGAAAGCGACCCGTTGCCGTCGTTCGCGTTGTTGTGGCGGTCGCGTGCGCTTGGGATGCCCTGCTGCGCTCATGTCCCCCGCCCCAACTTGCTGCGCAAGCCGGGGCTCCTCCTTTACTTCGCTCCGCAGGGCACCCCAATCGCCCGCTCAGGCACCGCT
>JANOAM010000424.1:0-3091 GCA_031411215.1 Betaproteobacteria bacterium | reverse complement strand
TTCTTCTCCACCAAGGCCGAAGGCCTGGGCATTGGCCTGAGCCTGTGCCGCACCATCATCGAGTCCCACCGCGGCCGGATGCGGGCACAGAACCTCTACAATGGGGCGCTCATCGTCGGCTGCCGCTTCTCGTTCACCATCCCGGTGGAATTGGCGCACCGAACCGACGGGGGCCCGGCACCGCAAGAAGCGCCTGCGGAAAGCCTGCCGGCTGAAATCCAGATCACCTCCAACAGCACGGGCAATTGACGGCCCGCTCCCCCGCATGAGTCTGATCCCGAAAAAAGGCACCGTCTATGTCGTTGACGACGACGAGGCCGTGCGCGATTCGCTGCAATGGTTGCTCGAAGGCAAGGACTACCGCGTCAAGTGCTTTGACTCCAGTGAATCCTTCCTGTCGCGCTTCGACCCCCGCGAAGTGGCCTGCCTGATCGCCGACATCCGCATGGACGGCATGAGCGGCCTGGAACTGCAGGACCGCCTGATGGAGCGCAAGAGTCCGCTGCCCATCGTCTTCATCACCGGCCATGGCGACGTGCCCATGGCGGTGACGACCATGAAGAAGGGCGCGATGGACTTCATCGAGAAGCCCTTCAAGGAAGAAGAGCTGCTGGGCCTGGTGGAACGCATGCTGGAACAGGCCCGCTCGGCCTTCAGCCAGCACCAGGAACAGGCCAGCCGCGATGCGCTGCTCTCGCGCCTGACGACGCGTGAAGCCCAGGTGCTGGAACGCATCGTCGCCGGCCGCCTGAACAAGCAGATCGCCGACGACCTGGGCATCAGCATCAAGACGGTGGAAGCGCACCGCGCCAACATCATGGAAAAGCTGAACGCCAACACCGTGGCCGACCTGCTGAAGATCGCGCTTGGGGCCCAGACCAAAGCCTGATTCCCTGCATCAAACCTGCCGAGGCCGCAATATGCGGCCTCGCTTGCTTTTGGCTTGCTTTTGGCTTGCTTTTGGCTCGCCTTTGGATCTCTTCGTTTCTGGACTGCCTGATTGACCGACCACAGACCCACCATGACCGCCCAGATCATCGACGGCAAAGCCCTCTCCGAAGTCCTGCGCGCCGACGTCGGCCGCCGTGCCGCGGCACTCACCGCCGCGGGCCGCCAACCCGGCCTGGCCGTGATCCTGGTGGGTGTTGACCCGGCCAGTGCCGTTTACGTGCGCAACAAGGTCAAGGCCTGCGCCGACCACGGCCTGCATTCGGTGCTGGAACAGTATCCGGCCACCTTGACCCAGGCCGAGTTGCTGGCCCGCGTGCAGGCGCTCAACGCCGACGCCAGCATCCACGGCATCCTGGTGCAGATGCCCTTGCCCAAGCACCTGGATCCCCAGGCCGTCATTGAAGCCATCGCGCCACACAAGGACGTGGACGGCTTCAGCGTGCACAGCGCCGGCCAGCTGATGGCCGGCCTGCCCGGCCTGCGCCCGGCCACGCCCTTTGGCTGCATGAAGCTGATCGAAAGCACCGGCCAAGCTATCAAGGGCCAACATGCGGTGGTCATAGGCCGCAGCAACACCGTGGGCAAGCCCATGGCGCTGCTGCTGCTGCAGGCGAACGCGACCGTGACGGTCTGCCACAGCGGCACACCCAACATCGCCGCGCACACACGCCAGGCCGACATTGTGGTGGCTGCCGTTGGCCGCCGCAACACGGTGACTGCGGACATGGTCAAGCCCGGGTCGATCGTCATCGACGTGGGCATCAACCGCAACGACGCCGGCAAGCTGTGCGGCGACGTGGACTTTGATGCTGTGCGCGAAGTGGCCGGCTGGATCACGCCGGTGCCCGGTGGCGTGGGGCCCATGACCATCACCATGCTGCTGGTCAACACCCTGCAGGCTGCGGAGACCGCACCATGAATCCCTTGCTTCAAGCCACCAACACCCCATCCGCCACCCAGTCCACATTGCCGGACTTCGCGGCCGTGCAACCAGCGCATGTGACGCCGGCCATCGACCAACTGCTGGCCGAAGCCGGTGCGGCCCTGGAGAAGGCGGTTGGCCCCGGCGTGCCGCCCGACTACGACACGCTGTCCCTGGTGCTGGATGTGGCCGTGGAGCGCTTGAACACCACCTGGGGCGTGGTCGACCACCTGCAGTCGGTGGTCGATACACCCGAGTTGCGTGCCGCGCACGCCGAGAACCTGCCCAAGCTGATCGATTTCGGCACGCGCCTGTCGTCCGACGAACGGCTCTACGCCAAGTACAAGGCCGTGTCGCTGGCCCAGGGCGATCAGCTCACGCCGGCACGACGCAAGGCCTTGGCCGACGCGCTGCGCGACTTCGTGTTGGGCGGCGCTGAGCTGGAAGGCGCTGACAAAGCGCGTTATGCCGCCATCCAGGACCGGGCCGGCGCACTGGAACAACAGTTCGGCGACCACGTGATGGACGCCACCGACGCCTGGTCGCTCACTGTCACCGGCGACCGCCTGGCGGGTGTGCCCGCCGACGTGCGCGAAACCGCGCGCGAGGCCGCGCGAGCTGCCGGCCAGGACGGCTTCAAGCTGACGCTGCGGTCGCCCTGCTACCTGCCGCTGATGAGCCATGCTGAAGACCGCAACCTGCGCGAAACGCTCTACCGCGCCTACAACACCCGCGCCAGCGACTACGGCCCGGCCGAACTGGACAACGGCCCATTGATGCAGGAACTGCTGAACCTGCGCCAGGAAGAAGCCCGGCTGCTGGGCTATGCCAGCTATGCCAACCTGTCCCTGGTGGCCAAGATGGCCCGCGACCCGGCGCACGTGATGGCCTTCGTGCGTGACCTGGCCACACGCGCCCGCCCGTTTGCTGATCGCGAACTGGCCGAGTTGCGCGCCTTTGCCGCCGAACAGCTGAACCTGCCGGACCTGCAGGCCTGGGACCGCGGCTTTGTCGCCGAACGGCTCAAGCAGTCGCGCTTCGCCTTCAGCAGCGAAGACGTGAAGCAGTACTTCACCCTGCCGCGTGTGCTGCAGGGCCTGTTCAGCCTGGTCGAGACGCTGTTCGGCGTGGCCGTGCGCGAAGAAGCCGCGCCGGTGTGGCATGACAGCGTGCGCTTCTACCGGCTGTGGCGTGGCGGCGAGGCTGTCGCAGGCTTCT
>JANOAM010000423.1:0-13421 GCA_031411215.1 Betaproteobacteria bacterium | reverse complement strand
ATCATTCGGCGGCGAATGCCGAAGGCTGCATTACTTGAGTGTGCCGCCCAGCGCTGCCTTGTCGGCCGTGCGCATGCTGGCCGAAGCCGGACTGGTCGATCGCGCGCGCATCATCATGGAGAAGCCTTTCGGCACCGACCTGGCGAGCGCTGTATCGCTCAACGCGCGACTGCACGAGGTCTTCGACGAGGACAAGATTTTTCGAATCGATCACTTCCTGGGCAAGGAGCCGGCGCAAAACATCCTGGCTTTCCGCTTTGCCAACGGTTTGTTTGAGCCGATTTGGAACCGCAACTTCATAGACCACGTGCAGATCGACGTGCCCGAAACGCTGGGCCTGGGCCGGCGCAGCGGCTTCTACGAACAGACGGGGGCTTATCGCGACATGGTGGTGACGCACCTGTTCCAGATCCTGGCCTTCATGGCCATGGAGCCGCCCACGGCGCTGGAGCCGCAGCCCATCAGCGAAGAGAAGAACAAGGTCTTCCGCAGCATGCTGCCGGTGCACCCCAGCGACGTGGTGCGCGGCCAGTACGCCGGCTACCGCGACGAGGAAGGCGTGGACCCGCAGTCCGAGACCGAGACCTTCATTGCGCTGAAGTGCTTCATCGACAACTGGCGCTGGGCCGGCGTGCCCTTCTTCCTGCGCACGGGCAAGAAGATGGCCGAGGGCCAACGCATTATTTCCATCGCCTTCCGCGAGCCACCGAAGAGCATGTTCCCCGCAGGCTCTGGCGTGGGCGCGCAGGGCCCGGACCACCTGACCTTCGACCTGGCTGACGCGTCCAAGATGTCGCTCAGCTTCTACGGCAAGCGGCCCGGCCCCGGCATGCGGCTGGACAAGCTGAGCCTGCAGTTTGCGATGCACGACACCGGTTTGATCGGCGACGTGCTGGAAGCCTATGAACGCCTGATCCTGGACGCCATGCGCGGCGACCACACGCTGTTCAACACGGCCGAGGGCATTGAACGGCTGTGGCAGGTGTCGACGCAGTTGCTGGAGTCACCACCACCGGTGCGGCTGTACCCGCCGGGGTCCTGGGGGCCGAAGTCCATCCACCAATTGATTGCGCCGCATGCGTGGCGGCTGCCGTTTGAGAGGGCTTGGCGCGATCCGAATCAGCAAGGCGGGTGAGGTTGGGGTGCCCGCGGGCCGCCGCGTCGCGCACGGGTGTTGCGCTGCCGCAGCCAACGACCGAACTCGATACCGGTGACGCAGACAGCCAGCCAGGCCGTGCCCGAGGCAAAGCCGGCCGCGACATCGCTGGCGTAGTGCACACGCAGGATGATCCGGCTCACGCCGACGCTGAAGGCCAGCAGCACTGCCAGCAGCAACACGGGCAGGTGCCAGCGCGGCGGCAGCAGGCGCAGCCCGAGGTAGGCCAGCATCCCGAAGGCCACCACGGTGCCCGAACTGTGGCCGCTGGGAAAGCTGAAGCCAGAGGCCGATATGCCGTCGGCCACATGCAATGGACGCATCCGCGCGAATTGCTGTTTCAGTGCCGGATTGAGCACCCCGTTGCCCGCCATCGCCAACGCCCATCCCAGCATCAGGCCGACACGCCGACGCAGCAGCAACGCTGCGCCGACTGCGGCTCCCAGCACGCCGAGTGTGCTGGGGTCCCCCAGCCGCGTCAGCAGCGCCGCTGCCTGCACCACACCGGTCGGCACCGCGCGTGCGAGCGCATCGGTGAAGCTCAAGTCGAGCGCCGAGATCGCCGGTCCGTCGCGCAACAGCGCCGCAAGCGCGACGAAG
This sequence comes from Betaproteobacteria bacterium, assembly GCA_031411215.1. Taxonomy (GTDB): domain Bacteria; phylum Pseudomonadota; class Gammaproteobacteria; order Burkholderiales; family Burkholderiaceae_C; genus Rubrivivax. Next base: position 11,665 of record JANOAM010000423.1, on the reverse strand, counting down.
GTGGCCGAGCCCAGCGCAGCCAGCGAACAGCCCGTCGTCAATCGCGCACCGTACGACAGCGCCGCAGCAGGCGCCTGCGGCCGCGCCGTGCTCTTCAACAGGTGCCAGCCGAGCAGGGTGGCGGCGAGCAACAGGAACAACACCGCGGCGTACAGCACCAGCGCATGGGCACCGAGCCACGCGGCTGCTTGCAGGCGGGCGGGGTCGCTCACGGCGCCCCGCGTTGCGGCTCGAACTCGCTGACCTGGGCGCGCACGAAGGCGGGCCCCACCGCGGGGCAGTCCCATTGTTCGACCACGCAGCGCCCGAGCGGTGCGTCACGGCCCCAGCGCAGCATGTTGACGGAATTCGGGTGGCCGCCGCGCACCCGGTGCGACACGGCCGTGCCAGCCTGCACCGCCCACAGACGGCGCGCCAAGCCTGGCAACAGCGTCACGTAGGGCAGGTGGATGTGGCCGCCCATCACCAGGTCGGCACCGGCATCGGCCCAGCGGTGTACGGCCGCGGCGTGCCGGCGCACGAGGTTGTGGACGTCGCCGGCTTGCGGCACCGACACCGGATGGTGCACGACGATCACGCGCAACTGGCCGGGCGCGGCGCGGGCCAGGCGTGCGGCCACGCGCTCGATCTGCTCGGCCGAGATCTCGCCATTCGTCTGCAGCCACCAGCGTGTGGTGTTCAGGCATTGCACCAGCAGGTCGGCCGACTCATGCACCGGCTCAAGTTCGTCGCCGAAGGCCTCCCGGAAGTGGCCATAGGGGCGGGTGAAGCGCGCCAGCACGTCGAACAGCGGTACGTCGTGGTTGCCCGGTATCGCCAGCACCGGCGTGGCCAGGCCTAGGGCGAAGACACGCGCAGCCTGGAATTGCGCGCGCCTGGCGCGCTGGGTGATGTCGCCCGAGAGAACCACCAGGTCGGGCCGCTGCCGGGCCGTGAAGGCAGCCAGCGCCTCGACCACCGGTGGCTGCTCGGTCCCGAAGTGCGTGTCGGAGATCTGCAGCAGCACGCTCACGACGGTGGCTTGATGAGGAACAAGGGGCGGGGCGAGCAGCCGATGTCCAGTGGCAAACGCAAGCGCCTGACCTCGCCGTCCATCGCCACGCGGATGCTGTGCCGCCCGGGCAGCAGCCGTGGCCGCACCTGCATCTGCGTGAACTTGAAGCACTCGATCGTGTCGGCCTCGCCCAGCGTGCCGAGCGCGCCACGCAGCATCAATCCCAGCATCGCCAGTGTGCCGATCGGCCGCAGCATCACCGCGGCGACCTGGCCTGTGTCCGGCGCCTCGGCCTCGGGCAGGCCCAGCCGCTCAAGCTGCAGGCGGTTGTTGCCGACGAACAGCGTCGGCGTGGAGATCTCGCGCACGGTGCCTTCGCAGCGAATGCTCAGCCGCAGCGGCCGGTAGGTGCGCAGCAGTGTGGTTGCGCTGGCGAACAGCACCACCAGCCGATGGCGGCCGAAACGGGCGGTGTAGGCCTCGCGGTCCTTCAGCATCTCGGGGTACAGACCCAGGCTGGCATTGACCAGGAACAGCTGTTCGTTGACGACCCCGACCTGCACCGGCACCGGTGAGCCGCGCAGCAGCACGCGAGTCGCCTGGGCAGCGTCCTCGGGCAAGCCATGCGTGCGGGCGAAGTAGTTGAAGGTGCCCTGCGGCACCAGCCCCATGGCGCATCCGTGCGCATGGGCGGCCCGGGCCACCGCGTTGATCGTGCCGTCGCCGCCCACCGCCACCACGGCCGAGCGCCGGTGCAGCGCCGTGCGTGCTGCCTGGTCGGCGGCCTGTGCCAGATCGGCAGGACGGGTGAAGCGCAATTCGCCTGAACGCCCCGCCTCGGCAAGCGCACCTTCGATGGCGGCGCGCGTGTCGTCGGGCGCACCGCTGCCCGAGGAAGCGTTGACGATGAACACCAGACGAGCTTTCGGGTCCACCGTCGGCACGGTCGCCGACTGCTCGGCTGGCACCTTCGAACTGATCAGAGGATGCAGGGCTTCAAGATCGCTGGATGGGGTCTGGAACCACCGGCCGGACCACGGCCCTGAGCCACCTTGTGCCTTCAGCCACCCCTTCGCCCGCGATAGCCAAAAAGCAAGAACGCAACGACAAGGGCCGCCAGGATCAAACCAACAGGGCCAAGGCCCCAACCCATGCCCATGCCCCAGTACAGCCCTCCGCCGCCACCAAACAACAACAACAGCACAATCAAAACAAGCAATAGGTCCATGGTCTTCTCCTGCAAGGACGACACCGAGAATCTGCGCAGTGAAGTCTCGAGTCCGTGCGATGCCGTACGGAGCCAGCAATTTCAGTCAAGCGACACACGCCTGCGACTGTCTCTGGCGTACACGCCGAACCTGTCGCGCGTTTCGAATGGGTTTTCCATGTTGATGCCCTCAGCGAACCGATGGGGCCGCTCGGCGATGGGTGGGCAAACGACTTCCAAGCACCCGATCTGACACGGCATTGCCGTTCACTTCCACCGCAACCCGGCTGCAGCGGGACCGTAGGCTCGACCATGAGATCGACCACCCAACTGCAGCGCGAGTTTCCAAGCCCCCGATGACGCCTTTCAAGAAGCTGCTCAAGCGCGCGGGTGCACAGCCCCACGTCTCTATCGCCGCGCTCGCCGCCATGGTGCTGTTGGCCTGCCTGTGGGCCCTGCACCTCCAGGCCGTTCAGGAGAGCAATGCTCGCAAAAGTCCTGAAGCCCGGCAATTCGAGCAGGCACCGCAGGACTGGCTGGACCATGAACACACGGTCTCGCAGTTCCGCCGCGCACTGGACGGTGGCCGGCTCGCGGCGGTGGGCCTGGCCGTTGCCCAACCCGGTCTGGTGCTGTACACGCTGAGAAGCGGCGAGAAGGCCAGTGCCACGGTGCCGGGATGCACCGCGCAAGGTTGCGCTGGTACCGTGCTGGACCGTCTCGGCGACAAGAGCGCCGATGCCGGCTTTGCGCTGGTCAGCGTCGATGTCGACCCACGCACGGGCAGCCGCCGCGCGCTGGACCTGGCCGACAAGGTGCTGTCACCCCTGCTGCTGCTGGGCACACTCGTGGCGGCGCTGTTCATGGCCACCAAGCTGCAGACAGGCATGGGCGGCGCCGCATCCAAGCTGGCGGCGCGGCCGCAGACGCAATTTGCCGATGTCATCGGCAGCGACGAGGCCAAGGCCGGGTTGAGCCGGGTCAAGGCCTTCATGCACGACCCGACGCAATACGCGAAGCTGGGCGCGTCGGCCCCGCGCGGTGTGCTGCTGGTGGGCCCGCCCGGCACCGGCAAGACCTTGCTCGCCAAGGCCCTGGCGGGCGAAAGCAAGGCCAACTTCATCGCTGTCGACGGCTCCTACTTCACCGCCATGTTCTACGGAGCAGGCGTGAGCAAGGTCAGGGAACTGTTCAAGCTGGCGCGCAAGAACGCACCCTGCGTGCTGTTCATCGATGAGGTTGACGGCATCGGCAAACGCAGCCAGGGCGGGCCTGGCGGCGGTGCAGAGTCCGAGATGAACCGCATCATCAACCGTGTGCTGGTCGAGATGGACGGTTTCGAAAGCCTGGACAACGTGGTCGTCGTGGCCGCCACCAACCACGAGGACAACATCGACCCGGCGATGCGCCGGCCCGGCCGCTTCGACATGCTGGTGCGCCTGGGTCTTCCGACCTTGCCAGACCGCCAGCGGCTGTTCGATCTGTACATCGGCAAGCTGCAACACGACGGCACGGCCGACGCCGCGGCGCTGGCGCGCATGACCGCGGGTCTGTCGCCAGCCGATATCGCCAACACCGTCAACAAGGCCGCGTCCAGCGCTGCCGAGGCCGGTGCGCAGACCGTGACGCAAGAACACTTGCTGCGCGCCATCGAAACCCACCAACTCGGTGGTGAGGTGTCTGCCGTGAAGGGCCTGCTCAGCGAAAGCACGCGCGAACGCCTGGCCTACCACGAGGCCGGCCATGCGCTGGTTGGCCACTGGCTGCAACTCGGGGCGGTGGAGCGGGTGACGATCGAGCCGCGCGGCCAGGCCCTGGGCGTGACCTACATCAGCCGGGGCAGCGAAGACCCGCTCTACGCGCAGGCCGAACTCAGCAACCGATTGGCGATGATGCTGGGCGGGCGCGAGGCCGAATTGCTGGTCAAAGGCAGCGTTTCCAGCGGCGCCTCGGACGACTTGAAGCGGGCATCGGAACTGGCCATCAACATGGTCGGCTCGCTGGGATTCTCCAAGACCTTCGGCCTGCTGAGCGTGGCCGGCGTGCCCAAGGAACTGCTGGGCCCCGACATCCAGGCGGCGGTGCTGAAGGAAGCGCGGGCGATGCTCGAGCAAGCGCAGGCCCAATGCGAGCAACTGCTGAAGTCGCGACGCTGGCAACTCGATGCCCTGGCGCTGGCCTTGTTGCAGCGTGAGGTGCTTTGTGGCGACGAGCTCAAGGGGCTGCTCACCGCAGGTGGTGAGCCCCTGGTCCACGTTGAGGGTCTGGCCTGATGGCCCTTCGGTGATGGGCATCGGCCCAAGCCGTTCGGCAGCGCACAGAACATATTCCCGAGAAGACCTAGATTGGCACATGCGGGATCAGACCGATGTGCGCCGGCTTGCCCCGTCTTCGCAATCCGCGCCAGCAAAGGAATCTTTCGTGAATCGAATCGTTTGGCTCGTCGGTGCCGTCGTCATCATCCTTTTCGTGCTGGGCTATTTCGGGCTGCGCTGAAGCAGTGTGCGCTACGCGGCAATCGAAGCAGCCCGCGGCGGCTGAAGGTCCGCGGCATTCAAGGCGTCTCAGGGCGGGCAGATGTAGCCTGCGCCGCTCGGGCTCTTGAAGCAGCCCACCGACTCCGGCAGCAGCCACTTGGGCAGCCACAGCACGGCATCGGGCACCAGCACCACGAACGCGATGGTCAAGAAGAACACGCCATACAAGGGCAGCGAGCGCTTGACCGCCGCGCCGAAGCCAACACCCACGTACTTCGACGCCACCAGCAGTGACAGGCCATAGGGCGGTGTGATCAGGCCGAACACCAGCGTCGTGATGATCACCACGCCCATGTGCAGCGGCCTGATGTTGCCCACCTCGGTGAGCTTGTTGATGATGGGCATGAAGATGATGATCGCCGGCACGGCGTCGATGAAGTCACCGACGATCACGAACAGCACCACCAGCAGGAACATGATCATGCCCGGGTCGGTGCCGGCGAGCGCGGTGATGTAGCCGGCCACCAGATCCGGCCCGCGCAGGAAGGCCACCATCCAGCCGAAGGCCGAGGCGCCGGCCACTGCGGCGAGCGGCAGCGAATACAGCAGGCCGGCATACATGAAGTCGCGCGGCAGTTCGCGGATGTGGCTGGGCCGCAGCACCGGGATCAGCACCAGCAGGATGTAGGCGCAGGCGATCATGCCGGCCTCGGTCGGCGTGAACCAGCCGCTGAGGATGCCGCCCATGATGATCACAGGGATCACCAGCGGCAGCGCGGCGCCACGTGCGGCGACCGCCACCTCGGTGAAGGGCGCGCGCTTCTTCATCACGCCCACCGGCCCCCAGAAGTAGCTGTACACCATCAGGCCCAGGCCGATCAGCACGCCGGGCACCACACCCGCCAGGAAGAGGCCGCCAATGGACACGTTGCCGGTGGCGCCATACACCACCGCCATGATGCTGGGCGGAATCAGGTTGGCCATGGTCGACGCCGACGCCATCAGCGCGGCGGTGAAGGCACGGTCGTAGCCTTCCTTGTCCATTTCCGGCGCCACGGTGCGGGCCAGGATGGCCACGTCAGCCGTCGATGAACCCGATATGCCGGCGAAGAACATGCTGAACAAGGTGACCACCTGCGCCAGCCCGCCGCGCAGGTGGCCCACCAGCGTCTGCGACAACCGGATCATGCGGTGCACGACATCGCTGGACGCCATCAGCTCGCCCACCAGAAGGAAGAAGGGCACCGCGAGCAGGGTCTCGGAATCGATGCCGTGGAAGAGCTGGCCGACCATGGACTGCAGGCTCACGGGCGTGAACGCGGTGGCGATGAAGACGCCGGCCATCAACGCGAACGAGACTGGCACGCCCATGTAGCCGAAGCCGAGGAACAGCACGGCCATCAGCACCAGCACGTAACCGGCACTCACAACTCAATCTCCGGCAGGTTGTCGCGGTCTTCCGGCCCTTCAAAACCGTGTTGCCAACCATTCACCAGCTGCTCGATCGTGAACAGCCCGATCAGCACGCCGGCGGCCGGCACGATGCCGGTGTACACGGCCAGCGGGATCAGCGACGGCATGCGGAAGCTGCCCATGTCCAGCAGCGCATTGCGCCAGCCGAACCACACCAGAACGCCCGACACCACCAGCACCACCAGGCGGTTGGCGATCTCGATGCCACTGCGCACGCTGCCGGTTAGGCGCTTGGTGATCTCGGTCAGGTAGAAGTGGTCGTTGCGCCGCGTAGCCGCCGCCATGCCCAGGAACACGCCCCAGGCAAAGAAGGCCGTCGTCACCTGCTGCAGCCACAGCCAGGGCGCGCCGGCGGTGCGTGTCAGCACGTCGCAGAACACCGACAGCGTGAACATGAAGATGCAGATGCCGCAGCCGATCATCAGCGCAGCTTCCAGCTTGTCGAGCGCCGCCCACTTCAGGTGGCGGTGGCGGTCCAGGATCAGCGCGCGGAAGTTGGCCATCGGTGTTTCGGCGTGATCGGCGCAACCGCGCCCGGCCGGAGGCGAATGCACCGCACCCCGGATCGACCCACGTTGGGGACTACTTGATGTCGCGCACCATCTTCAGGATCTTCACCGCGTGCGGGCCCAGCTCGGCAGCCAGCTGATCCTGGATGGGCGCCGCGGCCTTGATGAAGCCGGACTTGTCGACGTTCTCCACCACCTTCACGCCCAAGGTCTTGAGCTTGTCGCCCGAGTCCTTCTCCAGCTTCAGCGCCAACAGTGGTTCGGTGCGCCCCACTTCAGCGGCCGCCGCCTGCACCCATTGCTGTTGCTGCGGGCTCAGGCTGTTCCAGGTCTTGTCGCTGACCCAGATGCAGTTGTTGTTGGCCTCGTGTTCCGTCATCGACAGCACCGGCGCCACTTCATAGTGCTTGTTGGCCAGGTAGACGTTGACGCCGTTCTCGGCGATGTTGACCACACCCGTCTGCAGCGACGTGTAGACGTCACCGAAGGGCATGTGCACGGTCTGCGCGCCGTAGGCCGGGAAGTGCGTGTCCTCGGTCTTGGTGGCCTGCACGCGCACCTTCTGGCCCTTCACGTCGTCGACGGTGCGGACCTCTTTCTTGCTGTACATGTTGCGCAGGCCCATGGTCATCAGCCCCAGCACCTGCGCGCCCTGCACCTGGTCCTTGACCATGTCGCGAAAGGCTTGGGTCACGCCGGGGTCGGCCAGCACCTTGGCCAGGTGCGCCTGATCGCGGAACAGGAAGTGCAAGGAGAACACGCCGGCCTGCGGCGCCAACGTGGATGCATTGGCGGTGGAGGTGATGACGAAGTCAATGTCGCCCGCGCGCATCTTCTGCAGCATCTGCGGCTCTTGCCCCAGCTGTGCGCCCGGGAACTGGTTGATGCTCATCTTGCCGCCGGACAGTTCCTTGAGCTTGGCGTCGAAGATGGTGGCGGCGATGCCGTAGGCCGTGGTGGGCGGCTGGTCGTAGGCGAAGCTGAAGGCGCGGTTCTGCGCCGCTGCATCACCGACCCAGCTGGCCGCAGCGAGCGCGGCGGCAACACCCAGCGCGGCCCTGCGGCCGATGGTTCGAACGCTCATGGCTTGTCTCCAGTGTTGGGCCATCTTCCGCGGTGCGGTGGGCCTTTGGTATGACGATATCCGGACGCCGATGAAGTTGCAATGAACAGGCGAGTGGGGTTTACGCGTGTGCAGTGAGCAGCCTTGCGCGCGCGTCGTGTCGTGCCAGGCGCGACAGCAAGTGCTCGACCTCCGCCAGTGCCGTTGTGCTCAGCGGGCTGGTCGGGGCGCGCAGCGTCGGAGACTTCAGCAAGCCGCGGCGGTGCAACAGGTACTTGCGCACCGTCAGGCCGATGCCCGGCTGCTGTTCATAGCGCAGCAGCGGCAGGTGGGCGTCGAAGAGGTCGTGCGCCTCTTCGCGCTGGCCCGCCTGCGAAAGCCGCACCACGTCGCACAGCATGTCGGGGAAGGCGTAGCCGGTGTTGGCGCCGTCGGCGCCGCGCTCCATTTCGTAGTCGAGGAAGAGTCCGTTGTTGCCCACCAGGATGGGCAGGCGGCGCATCGTGCCTTCCCGTTCCCAGCCGCGCAGCGTGCTGATCTTTTCCAGCCCCGGCCAGTCCTCATGCTTGAGCATGGTGCAGGAAGGCAGTTCCGTCACGATGCGGCGGATCACACCCGGCGTCATCTGCACGCTGAAGGTCAGCGGATAGTCCTGGATGACGAAGGGCACATCCTCGCCGATGGCTTCGACGGCCTGGCGGTAGTAGCCGACGATCTGGTCGTCGGTGCGCAGTGTGTTCGGCGGCGCGATCATCACACCGGCTGCACCCATGCCCATCACTTCGTGCGTCAGCACGCGCATGGCAGCAAAGCCGGGCGCCGAGACCCCCACGATGACCGGCAGCCGCGCCGCGCGGCGGATCATGCGCGTGGCCACCTGCAGGCTCTCTGCCTGCTCCAGCTTGGGCGCTTCGCCCAGTTGACCCAGCACGGTGATGCCGGTGGCTCCACAGCCAAGGTAGAAGTCGGTCAGGCGGTCGATGGACTCGAAGTCGATAGCGCCGGCCGCGTCGAATGGTGTCGGGGCAATGGGATAGACGCCGCGGGCGTCGGCAGTGAGTTTCATGCACTTCTCCGAAAACGGTCGGTCAGCTGCGTGGCACGGCGCCCGTGATGGTCGGCGCCCGAAGGAAGTCGAAGTCCACGCCCTGGTCGGCCTGGGTCACCGTCTGCATGAACAGCTTGCGGTAACCCCGTTCAGCAGTCGGCGCTTGCAGGGGTTTCGCCTGGGCGCGCCGGGTCAGTTCTTCAGCAGGGACGAGCAGGCTGATTTCGCGCCTGGACAGGCTCAAGCGGATCCGGTCGCCGCTGCGCACGTATGCCAGCGGGCCGCCCACCGCTGACTCCGGCGTCACGTGCAGCACGATGGTGCCGAATGCCGTGCCGCTCATGCGGCCATCCGACACCCGCACGATGTCTTTCACGCCGGTACGTGCGAGCTTGCGGGGAATAGGGATGTAGCCGGCTTCGGGCATGCCCGGCCCGCCCTTCGGTCCGATGTTCTTGAGGACCAGCACGTCGTCGGCGTTGACGTCCAGGTCGTCGCGGTCGATGCGCTCGGCCAGATCCGCCAGGTCCTCGAAGACCACCGCGCGGCCCTCGTGTTCCATCAGCCGTGGGTCGGCCGCCGACTGCTTGATGATGGCGCCGCCGGGTGCCAGATTGCCGCGCAACACCGCGATGCCGCCTTGCGGGTAGATCGGACGGTCCAGCGGGCGCACGGCGTCTTGCTTGAACGCCGGGCCGATGCGGGCTATCTCTTCACCCAGCGTGCGCCCGGTGACCGTCATCACCTCCAGATGCAGCAGAGGCTTCAGCTCCCGCAGCAGCGTCGCCATGCCGCCAGCGTGGTGGAAGTCCTCCATGTACAGCGTGCCGGTCGGCTTCAGGTCCAGCAGGACCGGGGTCTCACGGCTCATCCGGTCCAAAGCGGCGAGGTCGACGTCCAGACCCATGCGGCCCGCAATCGCGGTCAGGTGCACGATGCCGTTGGTGGATCCGCCGATGGCCAGCAGCACCCGCATGGCGTTTTCGAACGCGGCAGGTGTCAGGATGCGGTCTATCGTCCTGCGGTGCCGCGCCATGTCGACAGCACAGGTGCCGGTGTCTTCGGCGATGCGCATGCGGTCTGCCGTGACCGCAGGTGGCGAGGCGCCCCCGGGAACCGTCATGCCCAGCGCCTCGGCGATGCAAGCCATGGTGCTGGCCGTGCCCATCACGGAACAGGTGCCGACGCTGGCGACCAGGCTGTTGTTGACTTCGGCGATCTCGTCGCCGTCCACCTCACCAGCGCGGAACTTGCCCCAGTAGCGGCGGCAGTCGGTGCAGGCGCCCACGCGTTCGCCCCGGTGGCTGCCGGTGAGCATGGAGCCCGTGATGAGCTGGATGGCCGGTAGGCCTGCAGAGGCCGCCCCCATCAGCTGCGCCGGCACGGTCTTGTCGCAGCCCCCGATGAGCACGACGGCGTCCATCGGCTGCGCCCGCAGCATCTCCTCGGTGTCCATGGACATGAGGTTGCGCAGGTACATGCTGGTCGGCGCGGCAAAACTCTCCCCGAGCGAGATGGTCGGGAACTCCATCGGTAGGCCACCGGCGAGCTGGATGCCGCGCTTGAGCGCCTCCAGCAACTGCGGCGTGTTGCCGTGGCAGGGGTTGTAGGCGCTGCCCGTTGCTGCGATGCCGATCACGGGCCGGTCCAGCACGGCGTCGCTGTAGCCGGCGCCCTTGATGAACGCCTTGCGCAAGAAGAGCGAGAAGTCCTTGTCGCCGTAATTGGTGAGGCCGCGCCGCAACCCGGTCGTCTCGGGTGGTTGGTCGGGGGCGGCTGGAATGTGGGGGTCGTTCGGCATGACGGCGTGTGGCGATGAGGCTTGTGGTTGACCCATCGTAGGACGCGCCGAGGCGTCTGTACATCGTTCTTGGGGCGGCGGGCTCACTCGGCGCGCAGGCCCAATCGGTCGATCACCCGTGCCCACTTGTCTGCTTCCCTGTGCATGCGCGCAGCCGCCTGCTCAGGTGTGTTGGGGACGAACTCCAAGTCCATCGCGAGCATCTTGGCCCGGATGTCAGCCTGCGCCAGCGCCGCGGCAAAGGCCTCGTTCAGCGTTGCAACGACCGCAAGCGGGGTGCCCTTGGGCGCCAGCAGCAACTGGCCGAAGGACGCCTCAAAGCCCGCGAGGCCTGCGACACCCGCCTCGTTCATCGTCGGCAGTTCCGGCGCGATGGGTGAACGCCTGGCGCTGGTGACTGCCAGCCCCGTCAACTTGCCGGACTTCACCTGCGGGGGCTCCCTCCCCCACCACAGTCTGCTGCGCAGCCTGCGGCTCCTCCTACTTCGCTGCGGCGGTCACCCACTGCCCGCAGCCCCACCGACTGTGGCTTGCCTGTGCGCGTGCGACGTCTGGTGCTGGATCAGGCGGCTTGGGCGCTCTGCGGAGCGAAGTAAAGGAGGAGCCCCGACTTGCCCCAGCAAGTCGGGGCGGGGGACATGAGCGCAGCAGAGCGCTCAAGGCGCCTGATCCCGCGCGCGACGCAACAAGTCAGAAGTCAGCGCCGCGTCAATGCCGTCAACGCCCGCACATCAGCCAACCCTTCGAGATTCCAGCAAGCCGCAATCAGAGACCCACAACGCTCTGCCCCCAGCACCTGATCACACATGCCACCGAACTTGGCTTCCAGCTGGGCGGTGGTCATCGGCCTGGCCAGCGACCCGATCGCGTGTTCCACGAACACATGCACACGCCGGCCATCGGTCAGCACGGCGGTGACGTCCACACTGGCCTCGGCGATGCTGTCGTCCACCGTCGCTACCACCTTGCGTCGCAGCGCCACCATGTCCGGGCGATTGACGATGGCGTCGGCGAACTCTTCTTCCGCCGCGCGGCCGAAGGTCAGGCCGGCGGCGCAGCCGTGGTAGACGCTGAACTTGGCCTGCAGGCCGTC